>CAKZYI010000505.1 GCA_937884735.1 uncultured Pleurocapsa sp. | reverse complement strand
GACCGTTGCATCAGCCCAATATCTCGATTCTTCCCCCATTCATCCAGAGATAAATCAGACAACTCTACCCGCCCAAGGTAAATATTTAATCGATCGCGTACTATATTTCCAGAGGATGCTGTATCAATGGCAGCAAGAGCAGATCGACAACGGCATTCGATATGATGTTCTACACATTCGCTCCATTTTTGAAGGGTTGCCTTTAGTTAAAAGTAAATCAAAGCTTTATCGCCAACTGATTTTTGAAGTTAATGGTTTGCCCTCAGTTGAATTAAAGTATCGCTATCCTAAAGTCTCCGAAGATCGAGACTTGCTTTATAAACTGCACCAACAAGAAAATATTTGTCTGGATGCTGCCGATTTAATTATTACTCCCAGTCATACAACTAAAAACTATCTTCAAAATGTGCGAGGAGTTAAAACAGAAATTAAAGTTATTCCTAATGGAGTAGATACTAATATTTTTACTTACAGGCGATCGAAAACAATTCCACAAGATAAAGTCAATCTACTATATTTTGGCACTCTAGCATCTTGGCAGGGGGTTCATTTAGCAATCGCAGCACTCGCCCTAATTCATAAAAATATTCCTGCTACTCTATCTATTATTGGCTTAGGACGCGATCGCCAAATCGCCAAACTTTACAAATTAGCTCGAAAACTCAAGGTAGACCATTTAGTTACAATCCAAAAACCCCTCAGTCAATTAGAATTAGTGCAAAAAATCCATCAAAGCGACATTGTGCTAGCCCCTTTGACCTCTAACGATCGCAATTTGGTTCAAGGCTGTTGTCCTTTGAAAATCTTGGAAACTATGGCAACAGGGACACCAATCATCGCCAGCGATTTACCTGTAGTTAGGGAATTAGGCAGTCACGAACAGCATTTTTGGCTCGTCAAGCCAGGTTCGGCAAAAGCAATTAAGGATGGTGTAATGCACTTAATTAACAATCCAGAATTAGCAGAAACTATTGCTAATAATGCCCATCGACAGGTAAAAGCTAACTACACTTGGGAACAGGCAGGAAACTCTTTAGTAGAAAGTTACCAGACTTTATAACCCATAACCTATAACCTATAACTGAGAGTTACTTCGGTTATGCTTGCGGTATCCTTTAGGGCGCGCACCCGAACCCGAAGGGCTATAACTTATAACCTAATCCTAAGAAATAACATCAACTAACAACCGCTCTAATCTAACTTGTTCTGCCTTCAATGAAAATTCTGTCAAAATGCGATCGCGACTAGCAATTTTTACTTTATCAACAGTTTTGCGATCGAGTTCTAAAAACTCTAATATTGCTGTTCCCAAATACTGTAATTTGCTTTTAGACAACATAAAGCCATCTACTCCGCGATCTATAATCTCTGGTATTCCCCCTGCATCACTGGCTAAACAACAGCAGCCACAAGCCATTGCTTCAAGTAGGGCATTGGGCAAGCCTTCCCAGATCGAAGGTAGCAAAAACAAGTCGCATAGCTGTAAATATTTGGCTACCTGTTGTGAATCGCTAATATGCTGAGTAATTATTACCCGTTCGTAATCTTCTGGATGCTGCATTTTGTATGTGGCAAGTATCGATTCTTGGGCAGGGCGAATTTCACCAATAATCAACAGACAGGCAGGGCGTTGCTTTCTAACCTGAGATAGTGCTGACAATAAGAAATCTTGTCCTTTTTTTGCTCTTAATTCTCCTGAAAAGCACAATACTAGTTCGTTGGTTTCAATACCTAATTCGGCTTTTAACTCCTGTCGCTTTTGAGACGTAAGGGAAGGAGCAAAAATATCTGTATCAACGGCGTTTTTTAAGATAGTTACATCTTCTCTACCACACACCAGCCCAATCTTTTTACCCAAATCTGCACTGACGGCAGTGAGCAAACTAGCATTTTCTAAAGTCCAACGTAAGCGAGCAAAATCGCCAGGAGGAAACACTCCTCGATCTAAATCGTTGCCTCTAGCACTAACCACTGATTTCAAGCCTTGCAATTGGGCAAACCAGACTGTCAAGAAACCAGCAGGAAAAAGATAATGTCCCCAAATAACATCATATTTAAACCGCTCGTGTAGAGATTCGAGCAAATTCAAAGTGTGGATCATGGTTAGATCCCAATTCCGAAAAAGTCCCAGGCGATAAACATTTCTATCTTGAGCAATCTCCCCTGGTTGAAGATAACGACTCCAAACGACTACATCTACTTTGACTCCTAACCGCGTCAGACTTTCATAAGTACGCTTGGCACTAACTGCTACACCACCAAGATCGGGATGAAATTTTTCGGCAATCAATAAAATTCTGCTCATGAAATATTAAATTAGCTATCAAATCTTTAATAATCCAATAACAGAGGGATTGCAACTTAATTAATACGCCCGATGTAAATTAGTTTTTTTAAAAGGTTAATATTTTGTAGCTTTAAGCTTTAAGCTCTACTCTTGTTAAGATGAGTCTTTATGCTAATCTATTTTTCAGGGAAAATACGTTTGTTCGCGGGACTATCTAATACATCATCAATCAAATTGACTAGCTAGACAGTTAACCCATCTGTGTTTATCTGCGTTTATCTGTGGACGCTATTTAAATCTAATCATTTACCCAAGAACAAAATACAAGGCACGGCAATTTTAGTAGTATTCTTGTTTACCTTAATAGGGGTAGCTTTAAGCTCTTAGCCTTTAAAATTAGAACGACTACAGATAATCTTATTTGCGTTTTATGGCTTTAGAAAATTTTCCCACTGACTTAAATGGTAAATATGTAGAACATACTCATCTGCTTTCAAGCGATCGCGCAGGATGGGATAAACTCAGTTTAATCCATGAATTAGAGCCAGCAGGAGAAATGCCTGAAGTTTTTCTTCCTGCTCATTCTTTGGTAATTTGCTTAGGAGATTTTCAGGGAAGTTTTTTACTTGATGGACAGTGGCATCACGAGCAATATAGTCAAGGAGATATCGCTTTTGTGGCTGCGGGGGAGCTTTTTCCTAGAGTAAAAATAGATCGAGAAGTGCCTTTATTGGAATTATTTTTGTCTCCCGATAGTTTAGTCGGTGGGATAGGGGAAATTGTTTCGCCTAAAGTAAAGCTGGAATCTCATTTTCGACTGCGCGATCCTCTTATTCAGCAAATGGGATTGGCATTAAAAACTGAATTAGAAATAGCGGGAAAGGATAGTAAGCTATATGCTAACTCTATGGCTACGGCGTTGGGCGCGCATCTGTTGCAAAGATATGGATCTAAAGATGCTGTAGTAAAAGAAAATCGGGGAGGATTATCACCCTATCAGCTAAGAGTTGTCGTTGAATATATCCATAATCATTTAGACTGCGAACTTACTTTAAACACCCTTGCTAGCCTGATTGAAATTAGCCCCCACTACTTTGCTAGTTTATTCAAACAGTCTACGGGCTTATCTCCCCGCAAATACATTACTCAGCATCGTTTAGAAAAAGCCAAAACATTATTACGACAAAGAAATATAGCTATCGCTTAAATCTACCAAGAAGTTGGATTTAAAAATCAAAGTCACTTCACCAGAGTCTTTCGCCAACATTTTAAAATCACGCCCAAAGCGTATCAAGATCTATTGTAGAAATATTTTAAAGAATTTGAATTAATCAGAAGAATAGAACAATTTTCGGAAGAATAGATAAGACAGCTTTTCTCAAAGTACTTAAACTGATTGTCATAGTTGTTTAAAAGCTTTGAGGTCATAGCTATGCAGTTTGTTTATCTTATCTTGTGCATACTAGGTTTTGCTCTGCCATATTCCCAATTGATACCGTTTTTTGCCGAGCATGGTTTAGATTTATCATTATTTTGGTCACAGTTATTTGCCAATAAAATATCTACTGACTTTGCTTTTGACTTGCTTGTTTCTTCTCTAGTGTTTTGTATTTTTGTATATAAAGAAGGAACAAGACTAAATTTAAAATACCTTTGGCTTTATATAGTATTTAATTTAGTAATTGGCTTGTCTTTTGCTTTACCTTTGTTTCTCTGGACAAGATCGAATCATTTGGAAACGAAATTATCAGAAAAAGCAGCGTAAATTATTAGAGGACACCTGAAAAGTTATTTTTATAACGTTCGAGTATTTAATTTTGCCCCCCTAGCCCCCCAAATTTGGGGGGAACAAGATTTAAAAGTCCCCCAGGATTGGGGGATTTAGGGGGCGTTAGAGTAATTATTTATACTTCTCAGACAACCTCTTAGCAAATATATACTCAATACAACAGGTTTATTCTTCTAATAAACCTGATTATTTAATTATTTAATGTAACGCTGCAAAAATGCTTTCTATACAGAAATGGTAAATTGTCAAAACCTCAACTACGATTATTGCCGTAGCTTTTGGCATAATCTTGCTGGTTAATGGTATTAATGAAGCTAGCTTTCGTATTGCAATTAGATTTACCGCTCGTTCTTCTTGTATTTTATTTTTATTAGCTTTTATAGCTTCTTCTTTACGCAGATTAAAACCGACTCTTTTAAGTAATTGGTTAATAAATAATCGTCGTTATTTAGGACTGTCTATGGCAGTATCTCATGGATTTCATGCTATTGCTATTTCAGGTGTGGCAATACTAACTACCGAGAAGATGGTGCGAGATAATCACGGCGCAAACTTGGGTTATTTGTTTATTATTTTGATGACTACTACTTCTTTTAAAAGACCTGCTGCCATTTTAGGGCGGCGTGGCTGGCGTATTTTACATACGGTGGGTATGTATTATCTTTGGCTTTCTTTTACAGTTGCTTTTAGTGAAAGATTGAACCAGTCTTGGATAATTTATTTTCCCTTCATTTCAGCCCTGGTTCTAGTGTTGATTTTACGTTTTGTGCCAAGAAAAAAAAGATATTTGTAGTTTTTGTTTAACATGAAATAACAGCAAGAATTAATTATTGTCTCATTTATTTCTCAGTTTTTTGAGTGAAGGTTGATTTGCATTAACCAATTTGATTGGCTTGCAACTATTAAAAAAATTAAACAACCTATCTCAATAAACAGTTGAAGGAGACTCCAATTGCCAGAAACTAATGTAACCGTAACTATTGAAAATCTTGCTCCTGAGAATGGAACATTTATAACTCCTGTATGGGTAGGATTCCATAATGGAGGATTTGACACTTATGACCGAGGAAGACCAGTCTCACCAGGGTTAGAAAGCCTGGCAGAAGATGGAGATACTAGCGGTATTTCTCAAGAATTTTTAGATAGTGGTAACGGCACAGTCGATGCTACTCTTCTTGGTCTAGAGGGCGTTGAAGGACCAATTGATCCAGGGGAAGTAGTAAGTCAAACTTTTACTTTAGATAGCGAAGATCCCAATAATCGTTTCTTCAATTATGCATCAATGGTATTGCCTTCTAATGATGCCTTTATTGCTAACGGCAATGAAACCGCAATTCCCATCTTTGATGAAAATGGTCATTTTATTGGTACGGACTTTATTATCTATGGCAATCAAGTGCTAGACGCAGGAACAGAGATAAACGACGAAGCCAAAGACAGTACTGCTTTCTTTGGTCAATCTGCACCCAACACTGGAGAAACCGAAGCAGTAGTAGTAGATACTCATCCTGGGTTTACTGAAGGCGGCAGAATTCTCAGTGAAGACGGTAGTAATGAAAATGCTGTGGCAGCTTTTACAAATGCCGACTTTACCGAACCTGGATATGAAATAGCTAGAGTTAGCATTCGCAACAATGATGAACCCCTTCCTCCCCCACCAGATTTGGTCGAAGTTACGGTGACGATTGAAAATCTCAGTCCCGAACATGGAACAGCATTAACCCCTTTATGGGTTGGGTTTCATGATGGCAGCTTTGATACCTACGATCGCGATCGCCCTGCCTCTACTGGATTAGAAAGTTAGGCTGAAGATGGCGACGCATCTTTGCTTTCTGAAGAATTCTTAGCTAGCAAGGCAGGATTTATTCAAGGAGTCATTACTGGAGATGGAGGAGCAAACCCAGGGGTAATTGATGTAGGAGAAAAGACCACTTTTACTTTTACAGTCGATCGCTCTTTGGCAAGCAGTCGCTACTTTAATTACGCTTCGATGATCTTGCCATCTAATGATGCTTTTATTGCCAATGGAAATCCTTACGCCCACGAGATCTTCGATATGGATGGTAATTTCCTTGGTGCAGATTTTACTATTGCAGGAAGTGAAGTATTAGACGCAGGAACAGAAGTGAATGACGAAGCAGAAGATACTACAGCTTTTTTTGGTCAATCTGCTCCCAACACAGGTGAAACCGAAAACGGTTTAGTTAAAGCCCACCCTGGTTTCAATCTTGATGGCAGAATTTTAAATTCGTCTGATTTTGCCAATGCCGACTTTACCACGACGGATTATCAGATAGCCAAAATTACAGTTACGGCAGAAGGTATAGAGTCCGTAACATCAGATAATGATGTGGAAGTGTATCGCTTTTTTAACACCAATTCTCAGTTAGAGTTTTACACGACTGATGAATTTGAGCGAGACTATATCATTGAAAACTTATCTCATTATGAAATAGAAGGTGTCGCATTTATTGCTGCTAATGAACCTTTAGAAGAAGATATTACTGGTCTAAGTCCTGTATATCGTTTTTTCAACAGCACTACTGGCGTACATATGTATACAGTGTCAGAGGATGAAAAGAATGCAGTTTTAGAAAACTCAAACTATTCATTTGAGGGTATTGCTTATTATGGTTATGAAACTCAAGTAGATGGAACAGAACCCCTTTACCGTTTCTATAATTCAGAGTTAGATGCTCATTTTTATACTTCTTCAGCCGAACAAAGAGATATTTATCTAGATTCTCCTGACTATCAGCCCGAAGGAGAAAATGGAATTGCTTTTTATGTTGAATTAGTCGAAATTTAAAAATTTAATTAAATTTATTTTTAGATTTATAGATCGAGTATATTGACTACACAAGACAATAAAGTGTAGTCAATATTAATTATTTAAGATGCTTATGAACTAGCTCGATCAAATCACTCTGATTGAAAGGCTTGGTGAAATAATCACTTGCTCCAACTATTTTAGCTCTGGCTTTATCAATTATGCCTTTATTGCCTGTCACCATAATGATGGGCGTTTTTTCACACTTACCGCTTTTTCTTAAAAGCTTACATAGTTCATATCCATTAATTCTGGGCATATTAATATCGAGTAGAATCAAATCTGGATCTATATTGAAAATTTGTGATGCAGCTTTTGTTGGTTCATTTACTATCGTAATCTCAAGTGTTTCTTGACCAAGAAAACGTTTGATTTCCTGTAGAATAGTAGGGCTATCATCAATACATACTATTTTGCGAGATTCAACAACAGAAGATAATTTCTGACGATTACATGCTGAATGAGGAATGGTAGGAAACTGATGCCAAACTCGCCTCCGATTTCGTAAGTCTATTATATTGTTATCAATATATGGGGATAGAATTTGGGCGATATTTATTTCATCTCTTAGAAAAAATAGTGATAGCTGGCGAATGCTCGTGCGCACTACCATTACCTTGGATAACTGTTCAAGGGCTTGATAATTTAACGAACCAAAAAGCGGAAGAGTTTTTTGTTTCCAATCAGAAACGAAGAAAGGACGTTGATGGACACAAAGCAGTTTGGTATTACAACTTTGCCATTGTTTTAGCCTTACTTCTTCCCGATGCAGACATTCTAAGAGATTGAGAGGAGAGGAGTTTCCCAACCTAGTTTGAGGCATACATTCTCCTTCGTACCACTTTTTAATACCTTTCTCTAGACAACTACAAGACTGAAATGCGTCGACAGTAATGTATTGAATCAGTTGTGCAGTCTGAGAAAGAGTTAAGAATCTTTTTTTGATCAGCCAAGAAATAGCTTTGCTATATATATCTGGGTTAGTTTTTTGTCTGGCTACAGTCGATTGTTTATCCAGATAGAATTTTAACCACTGTTTCAGGGGCAAGACTACTTCTTTTAAATTGAGATAGCGTAGATAATATTCAAGCTGTTCAATAGGCTGTACAGAACAGTAAATATATTTTAGATTTCCCTGCTGCAAATAAATTTGCCAATAAACTTCTCCATTGTTTAATTCTAGACAACCAGAACTTTTAGAGGCTACTAATTGGGATAATAACTTCTGAGAATCAAGCTTTTTAGCAGTTGTCATATGCATTAACAATTTAATTATTAACCTATACTACGCAAAATATACAATATTTAGGTATATATCAAGATTTTGGCAATATACAGCGATTATATTACGCTAAATCTGGATTGACTTTGTTGGCAATCACAAATACAAAATATAATTAAATTGCAGAAGAGCGATAAAGAGCAATAATTAAAATTATTTTAGAAAACTCCATCTAGTTACAATCTCTCAACTAATTCCTTTGCGTTTTTTTTCAGCTTTTTTCTCTAATATCGCAGCAGTGACTAAGAAGATGAAAGTGAGAGGAAGGACTCCATAAAGCATAATTGAACTGTATAGAGATAGGCTAGAACTATTTGTGGCTTTTAACACTAAATAGCCGTTATACGCTAAGTAATAAAATAAAAATAAAGATCCTTCTACGCGATCTATACGTTTGCCTGAATAAAAAATAGGAAGACAAGCAAAGGCAACAGCGATCGCAACTAATATATCAAAATTTAACACTGTTGGGCTAACGTTAATTCCTGAGCGGGATAGTGTTCCAGCAATACCCAAAACCGCCAAAATATTAAAAATATTACTACCCAAAACATTACCTACTGCAATGTCTCTTTCTCCCCGAAAGCTGGCAACCACAGAAGTAGCTAATTCTGGTAAAGATGTACCAAATGCCACAATAGTTAGACCAATAAGTAATTCACTCACCCCAAAACCTTGAGCGATCGCAACAGCGGATTGTACCAGCCAACGAGAACCCAAAATTAATAAAACCGAACCACCAATAACAAAAATAATATTTTTGATCCACAGTTGAGGAGTAACAACTCCTGAGAAACCATATTCTTCAGCAAATTCGTCTTGTTCTGCACCTTGTTTGCTGCTTTGATAAATTAACGACAGGGTATACAGTGCGCCACCAATAAACAGAATTATTCAGTCTACCCTGCTTAGTTGACCGTCTATACTAAACATCAACAACAATAGAGATACACCAATCATAATTGGCACATCAGAACGAATTATTTGCTTAGTTACAACCAAGGGTGCAACAACAGAAGACAAGCCCAAAACCAAGAGAATATTACAAATATTACTGCCGACAACGTTACCTACGGCAATATCAGCTTGGCTAGAAAAATTTGACATGATACTGACCGACATTTCTGGCGCACTTGTGCCATAAGCCACAATAGTTAATCCAATAATTAAGGGAGAAATATTTAAAATTGCAGCGATTTTAGATGCACCCTTAACTAAAAATTCTGCACCAACCACCAATAATACTAGTCCTAGTATTAAGGTTAAAAACGTTATCGGATTCATAAAAAATAAAAATAAAAAAGTTTGTCCTATTATTGATTAGGTTAGGTTAATTATGTAGAAACTTAACCACTCACTCATAACTTGTAATATCTACTTTAGTTAGGGAAGACTTATGAGGCAATAGGCAATAGTGCTTTTATCACTTTTTTTATTTAAACAAAATACGGTTTTTATAGTTTATATATTAAGACGTTCTATTTTTTTTCTGACACTTCTCTCGTAATTGATTGTTAATTAAATAGCCAAAACCAAGTTTTTCCATTCGTTGAACCAACTCTTCTAAAGTATCTCCTTGGGCTGAAGCCGTCCTTTCAAAGTTCCAGTCATTGTTAGCAAGCTGCTGCAATAAATATGCCCTTTTAGTTTGTGTTTTAGATAGTCCATAGATTTTGAGATATTGCAGACGAGCAAGATCGTCTACGATAACTTCCCCAATATAATTGTTTTGTTCTAAGGATAAATCGGTAATAAAGCGTTGCAGACTAAACGAACCCGCAGTATAGATTCGTTTGGCTTTAAGTTCGCGGTTTAAAATATCTTCTGCCATAAAACCCTGAAAATTTGACCAATCAGCCCGCATTTGTTTTAAAGCTTGAGCTAAATCATCAATGTTACGAATCTTACTTTCATCGAGCGTCGTCTCTAAATTGCCAACTGTGCCATACAAGCCGTGATAATAAAGAGTTTCGCTATAAAAGTCTTCTAACAAGCTACTGTGCAAAGCGCGATAGTCTTCTGGTGTTGGGACAACAAAAGCAGATGCTAAGGTTTCTGAAACAAATAACAATACTCCCACCTGATGTTGGTGAATTTCAAAAATTCGCAAGGCATCTTCTAAATAAGCAATAGATCTTCCTGCGATCGCATATTCTACTCTGGGGGAAAGTCCTTGAGATAAAGCCTGTCGAGAATAGTCTTGCCAGGCAATCGCCGAACCACTAAAATACATTGCTAAGAAGCCTTCCATCGCTAAATGCAAGGGTAAAATTCTCAAGCTATTTTTGCTTTCTCGTTTTGCCATACGATGAAGCAAGTCTATTTTGGTAACGCCACAAGCAAACTTTTTTCCCTCTGTTAATAGTTGTCCTCCTACTGCTGCAACTGGCTTGTGGTCATCATTCCAGGTTAAAACTAGTCCATGGGGTACATAGGAAATATATCTAATATCTTTTTCGACATCAACAACACTAATATCGCTGTCATATTTACGTTTAAATAGACGCAAATCTTTTCTAGGCTGTTTGCGTAGCAAAGGCACAAGACGCACTGCGCCCCAGGTTTGAGACGGGGCAATTTCTAAACCTTTGAGAGATATAGTTTCAATTAGGGGAAGTTTTTTAGACACAATTTTAATAAAGCGATCGCAATTTATCTGTTTATCAACTATATTTTTGTTTACGAGCAATGATTAGTCTTTTAAGCATTTTTAATGGCAAATTTAAGCTTTGGTATTAAATAAGATAAGCGATCGCCTGAAGCCGATCTTATTGCCAAATGTTCTATTTTTGCTATGATTGCTTGTTTTTGTTCGTTAGATACTGGTCGGTAAATATTTATTTTTTGCCCGTATAATCTACAAAACAAATTGATGATTTCGCTGGTTGGATAATCAATGATTAAATCCAAACTTTCCTCTATAAAGTGCCAGTATGATTTTTTATATAGTAAGCTGAGATAAATTACTTTTCCATAAGGCTCAAGAAACAATACAGAACGAAATTCTTGAAATTCTGTAAGTGATAAAGTAGGTAATATACGTTTTTTGATTAATTGTCTAAATTGATTGTTTTCTAATATCAGTTTTTTTAGGTCAAACTGTCTAGCAAGTTCAGGCTTGATATGGCATATAGCTTTGAAGCAAAGTAATCTAATTCGCTTGTTTGAAGTCATACCTTCTAAGAAGTATCTTAGATCCTCTCGTTTGGCAAAATCAGCAATATAGTAAAATTGATAATTCGTCTTGGATTTATATAGTTCGTAGAGATTTACGCCATAATATTTAGTTAAATAATATCCTGCTAACTCTCTGACGCTTTTATTTTTATCTAAAGCTAATTCAGTCAATTCTGCTTGTTCTATTTTTACGTTTTGCCGCAATCGATAGTAGATAAATTGTTTTTTGACTAGCACACAAGAATCTTGCTTAAGAAAGCTGGCTTCCTCTTGGGTTAATTCGCTGTAATCAAATAGTTTTAATAATAAAAGCCGATTAATTGGGTCTTTATCTTGAATCAAAAAAGAACGAATATTTTTATTTTTAGGCAATGCTAAGTTATAAAGATAACTACGAAAATTGCTGTGCAAACTTTTGAACTCTTTTAAACTTATCTTTTCTAGCTTTTCTATTAAACTTAACTCAATTGTTTTAACTGCTGAAAAAATATAGGGTCTTTGCTTGATGGCAAGATACAAAACAAGCCTATAATTATTGTCAATTTGCTTGATAGATAGACGATGAAAATTATTCTTTGTCCATTCAAAAGCTATATTACGAATATTTAAAACCCAATCTTCTAAGCGTAGTAATATTCTATTTTCATCTCCTGGCTGATAATTATCGATTAAATAGCTCAACGATTTTTCCCTAACATAACCATCATAATCAATCGAACCAATCCAATGAAGTAATCTTGGATTAGAGCTTTCTAACCGCGCGCGATGTTCTTCAAAGCCCCAACTTATTTTGTGATAGTTATGCTTTAAATCTTCAAAAGTTAAACCTTCTGATTTACTCATTTAATCTTTATTAATAACTGTTGAATGCGATCGCCTAAATATCTTTCCAATTCAACTAATGTTCCTTTTCCTTCGGCAAACTTAGCAAACTCTAAGACTATGGGTAAGTCTTCTGCTTCGCGAATACCAACAGTAGGTATTAAAGGACTAAGATATTTGAGGCTGTAGTTATCGGCATTAAAAACTGGATTGAGATGAATAATTGATACCTTTCCTTGAGGATCTAATTTGCTACGATATATCCGCAAAAGTTCGGCAGTTGCCGCAGGAGGATCGTTATCCCAACCGTCGGAGATGATTACGATTAAATCGGGTTGAATAGCCAATGCAGATAATAAAGGATCTGCTAAATTAGTTTGTCCTTTTGGTGTAACCAACAAAGGATCGCTAACGGGTACTGTCCAAAAAGCATTATATTCCCTAGCAAACTCTGCTAAAAGATAGTTTATAGCTAAAGCAATTCCTAACGGACGACGCCGTTTTTCCGACGATCCAGAGCTAGAATAGCTGCAATCTAGCACCGCGCATACTCATCCTAATTTAGTTGTCGATCGCTTTACAATATTATCAATTCTGATTTAAATTGTTTGTTCTAATTCCTCTCTTCTTTCTCGACGAGTTTTTAAATCTAACGACAGGATATATAAAGCTAATTTAGTTAAAGGTAACTTTTCTGGTGTTATCTCTAGTTTAATTCCAGCTTTTTCACTACTTCCTTGTAATCTTAATTTCTCACCCGCCGTCATTTGCCCCTGAATTCTTTTGAGAAAAATCTCACGGGGGATATTATGTTTGGCTGCTAACCCTTCGGCAACAGTAAAAGGCAAATTATAAATCGCCTTGGCACTATAATGCCCCGCTCGAAACTGCTCAAATAGTTCTGTATCAAAAGCTTTCTCCCAACGACGAAAAAGAAAGTTATTTAGTTCGGTATCTAACTTAAAATGATTGTGTGTTGCGATCGACTGTATTATAGAACGATATTTAACAGCCTGGAATTCCCTGCTTGCGAATCTGTAATAATAAATTCCAAGCGCGATGGGGTGGTAACTCATATAACGCGGCGGTAATTAAGCTATTCTCTTCTTCTCTATCCTCTGGCTTAGTCTGCTTTCCTGTGGCTAAAAGCTTGAGAATGATTTGAATTTGATTAAAATGGTTAATTCCTGCTGCAAGGGTGCGACAATAAAGTCGACGATAGTTACCCAGAATATAGTCATGTAGAAAATCGAGAGATACTTTTTGACCATAAGCATCGTCATAAAATTCTCGCTGTCCAGTACAAGACAAACAAGCATTGATAAACATCAATAAATCTTCCCTGGCTACTTCCTCTTCTTTTAAAGCAAGATAACTAACCATAACAGATCTGCTTCATCCTTCATCCTTCATCCTTTCAAACTAAGCCGTTTGGGGAAAGGCGGAACGACGAGCTAGTGCCTGTTACAGAGGAGTTCGGAAGTCGCACCTAAGTCCCACAAACGGTTTATCTAAGATAACAGATCTGTTTACTACTTATTTGTTTATTGCACGTTGCATATTTACGAGATGATTTATCATTCACCCAGTCTCCCAGTCAAACCAAACCATCCCACAACGGATACAACGCCGTTTATTGCACCGTATATTCAATGCGAAACCTTCTAATGGGTTTAGATTGGTCTAGATAATCTTCAAATTGAACTTCTTCTAACCCTAGCTGTTGAAAATAGCTCAATTCTTCTTTGGGTAGGGGAAAAGGCACGTCTAACACTGGTTGTTCTGGATCTCTTCCACGACAGATGATCAATAATCTTCCTTGGGGTGCAAGCAGCTTACTGATTGATTCTATGCCCCTAGGACGCACATTAGCTGGTAATGCCTGGAGAGTATAAGATTCCAAAATAAAATCATGCTTGCGATCGCCAATAACATTAGGATGTAAAAGATCGTCTACCACATAGTTTACCTGGGAATCAGGAAAACGTTTTTGACACCAAGCGATCGCACTTGGGGAAATATCAAATCCCGTTACATCAAAACCCAATTCAGACAACGCTTCTGCATCATCTCCCAAACCACAGCCAACAACTAATGCACTCTTTCCTTTTCCTTGAAGATTGTTATTTTTAATCCAGCTAGCCAGATTATGATTAACGGTCAAATTTGCCCAAGGAATAACTGATTCGTCTCCCTGAGCATTGCTATATAGTTCTTCAAACCATCCCGTAGGATCGTTGCGAGAATGAGATTTCCGAGCTAATTCTTGGACTTTACTTATATCTGCTTCCGCCATATTTCTGAAGGTGACAATAAAAAAGGTGCATTCTTAAAAAATACACCTGGTATAAAGATTTTAATTCAATTGCTTATTGATGGTTAATTCAAGTTTCTGAATCTGAAGTTGGAGTTTCAATGAAAGTTGGAGACAAGAAAGCTACCACTGCACCTAACATAAAGCCAATAATGTTGCGGAATACAGGCAGAAATTCAGGAGTACGAGTAACAACAGGTCCCATACCAAAAGCAATAAAGAGAATCCCCCATAACGGCGACATAATTAGACCCCACTGCCAAGCCATAAATTGACCCTCTTCACGAGGAATCACTGCTACACCCAGGATTACACCACCTACAATTGAACTAATTAAGGTCAAGATCCATAGCTCTTGAGACAATCCAGGTACGTTGTTACAGCCATTTTGAACCAAACAACCTTTGACTGATTCTAGGGCATCGACGATCGCATTATTTTCGCCATTTTCACGAATGTAGTACATAATCCCAAAGCGAGTCTGTAATTCAATCCAGAAGTTACGAGGCAACAATTCATATACAGCGTCACCAATACTAAAAGCTAACAAGTTTCCGCCTCTACCATCAGCTACAAGCAAGATACTTTTGTCGTCTAGACCCCAGAATTTTTTTACCGCACGACCAGGAGAGCGATCGTACTGAGTTAAAACACGCATTTTCCAACCTGTTTCTGCTTCAAAACTCTCTAGATTTTCAATTAATGAATCTTCCTGAGATTGAGGCAGAAAATTAGCCAAATCTACCACGGGGGTTTCTTTATCTGGTAGTAATTCTGGATTATTGACCGCCAAAGCAGGAGAAGTAAAACAGGTTGTTAAAAATAGTAAGCAAGCCCCGACAGTGAGCAGGAAACGCTGTGTAAACTTATGCCCCATAATTGTTTATTTAAAATATTTTCTGTATACGATTTCGGTTTTATTAAAATGCAGTAATTTTCTGTTACATTTATTTACCTTAATCTAAGGTTATCAGTTATCAGTAGTTATGAGTACTTACTTGGATAGAAAAAATACCAAAAATTAACAAAAAATTAATCTGCTCTTTTTAGTATTTTTTGTTGGACGGTGGTAATTTTGATCCATTCAGTTTGGGATAAGAATCTTCTGAAACTACTTTATTCTCTGGGTTACGCCATGTTTTCCAAGCGGTCTTAATGCCTACAACCAAGCCTTTACTACTTTGCTGTACCTGCTGCGCCTGTATTTTGGCATTAACCAGTCCACGATCTACTTGCTTAACGACTCCTGTCGCGTTATTGATTCCCTGATTTAATTCATCGGTTAATTCGCCTACTTCTTTTCCTGTCATGCGAATAGCTTCTAAAGTTGGAGGAAATTCTCGATTCAAAGTATCAAAGAGTTTTTCCGCACTGCGAGCAGCCCTAGCAACTTCCTGAAGAGTCGGAATAGTAACCAAGAGTACTGCAAATAAGCTAAACGAGACTTGAAGCTAAGAAAGTCCTAACCAAAATAAAGGATCTATCATAACAATGGAGCATTACAATCGGGCGTTATACAAGTGTAAAAGATTATCTATCAATCAAAAATTAAATTGCTAGGGTAGTAAAGTATTCATTTTCTTATTGATCTAGATTTTTAAAGGCGATCAACAACAGAAGAATTAATATTTTGATTTTGCAAATTGGATTTAGCCGCCCCCGTGGTTTTTTGACTGGCTTCTACTCCTGCTGCGATCGCCTGTCGTAATCTATTTAATGTACCTTCCCAATTCTCTATAGTGGATTCAGACAAACGATCCGCTTGAAACTGAATACTAGTTGATAAATCTTCTGCCAATTCCGGTATGGCATCAGCAGATTTTTTAATTACTTTTCGAGTTTCTTTGCCAGTGCGGGGGGCTATTAATAATCCTATTACCGTACCAACTGCGCTACCAATCATCATTCCACCGATGAAAATCCCTGTTTTATTTTCCTGAGACATAGCTTTATTCTTTCTTTCCGATTGAATTATCTTAAGCTTATGACAAAATCTAAATATCTTACATAATATCTATAGCCCAATTCATGGATCTGAATACAGAAATTCAAGGACAAGGATATCCCATTCTTTGTTTACATGGTCATCCTGGTAGTTCTGCTAGTATGTCTGTATTTACAAATTATCTCTCTCAAAAATATTTAACTATCGCGCCCGATCTTCGTGGCTATGGCAAAAGCAAGTATCAACAAGATTTTGTGATGGAGGAGCATCTTCAAGATCTAACTGATTTATTAGATAAGCACAATATAGATCGCTGTCTTCTATTGGGTTGGTCGTTAGGAGGAATTATCGCTATGGAATTAGCTCTTTTAATGCCTGAAAGATTTAGCGGTATGATATTAATCGCCACAGCAGCCAAACCTCTTAGTAGCCCTACTAGCAATACTTGGAAAGACCAATTATTTACAGGTATTGGCGGCATAATAAATCTAATCAAACCAGGATGGCAATGGAATATCGATACTTTTGGCAAGCGATCGCTTTTTCGCTTTTTGATTGAAAACCACTCTCCCGAATCTTATAACTATCTGGCAAAAGAAGGTACGCCAGCCTATTTTAAGACTTCAAAAGCAGCTACCAATGCCTTATTTAACGCCATTCGCCAAGGCTATAACCGTCTTGAAGATCTACACAAAATAGATTTTCCCTGTTTGATGCTTTCAGGAGAATGCGATAGCAATATTACCGCATATTCCAGTCAAAAAACCGCACAATATTTACCTAACTGCGAATACATCAACTATCCCCAAGTCGCTCATCTTTTTCCTTGGGAAATTCCTGAATTAGTTTTAAAAGATATTCAAAAATGGCTAGATAATTACTGATTACTGATAAGCGATGTCGTTTTTAAAATATAGCCATGAAAATACATTTAGTAATCAGTAATTATTTAATTGCCACTATCAACAAAAGCAAAGATTAATACATTTTTATTAACTTGCTATTGCCTGTTTAAGATTGGCTTCAGCATTGAAATATGATGTGTTCAAGCATAGTTTATTACAGGATAATTAGTTATGACAACTATACAGGTCACTGTTGAAAACCTATCTCCTCAAGGCGGTTCTGGCATTGCTCAATCATGGGGTGGATTTCATGATTGTAGTTTTGATACCTATTACGTTGGTGAAACTGCTTCCCCTGGATTAGAAACATTAGCAGAAGATGGCATAGTCGGCATCGAGCCAGAAATTCCAGGCTTAGTGGATGAAGCGATCGCTAATGGTGCAATTCCACAAAACCTTCCTACACCAGAGCAAACCATAGCAGGACAGTTTGCAGCCAGCCCAGCGGGAATAAATGGAGGGGTACAGGGAATGGTGTTTTCTGATAACCGAGTACCACCTTTTTTCCTGTTACAAAATCCTGGGGAAACTTTTACTACCACAGTTGAAATAGACGAAAATTCAGATGACAACCGCTATTTTAGCTACGCCACGATGGTATTTCCCACTAATGATGGTTTTATAGCTAATGATGAACCGATAGAAATATTCGATGAAGAGGGCAATTTTATTGGTGCAGAATTTATTGTTACTGGTGATGATGTTTTAGATGCGGGAACGGAAGTAAACGACGAAGATCCCGCTAATGTGCGTTATACTCTAGACGTTATTGGCAATAGTGTTGATGAAAATGGCACAATTCAGCCTTATGATAGTTTTCTCCCTGCGGGATCTGGTGGAGTATTAGACTTTGAATTTGAGGGGGAGGCTATTTTTAATAATGCTGATTTTACTACTCCCGACTATCAAATAGCTAGAATTACGGTTACTGAAGTAGAAGAAACTTCAGGAGGGGGTGGAGCAAGTTCTTCGCCAGGAATTGGTACTACTGAGGGGGATCTTTTTGCAGTTGGTAGTCAAGGCGAATTAGTTTTTACTGGTGATGGAGACGACTTAATCGATACTAGCAACAGTGGAGGAGGAAACACGATTTTTGCTGGTAATGGAAACGATACGATTGTTTTAGGCGATCGCGATTTAGTCAAAGGCGGAAATGGAGACGATCGCTTTATCCACGAAGCAGGATTTAATAATGTGGTGACTGGTGGAGATGGTGCAGATCAGTTTTGGATAGCTGTGGCTAATTCACCTGAAGAAGCATTGGTGATTGAAGATTTTGAGCTTGATTCTGACATAGTTGGTATTGCAGGCATTGGTGCAGCTTCTATCGCCGATTTAAGCTTTAGTGCTTTTGAAAATGGCACTATTGTTAGCTTTAACGGTACTGATTTAGGAGTCTTTCGCGGAGTCGATTCTGCTAGCCTACAAAGCAGTGGTAATTTTGTTTTTGCTTAATCCGACTACAGCTTAATTTTGGTAATAATAAGGCGATCGCCTATTCTAAAGTTATAGTCATTTTGACTTATTAAAATGGCTATAACTTTGTTTGACTCGCTACGCATCGTCCGAAGGTGTATCCGCCATCGGCGCGTCGCACAATCATAATCAACTACCTGAGTAAGAGGGAAAAGGTGACGGGGCGTTTAAAAGTCGGATGCACGCTCCGACTACAGCCCCTTCGGAATGCACCGCTGCTTGCAACCGCGGAATGCGCCTCGCTTTCCACCCTGAATGCATTCAGGGTGGGTCGAGGCTTGAATGCATTCAAGGTTGGTCAGCGGAAAAAGGTTAAAGGGAAAATAAATTAGTCTGCCATTCATGCAAGAGGTCTATTATTGTCGCTGACGGAATACTTCATAAAGTGCGATCGCCGTTGCCACAGAAGCATTGAGACTAGGAGTTTTCCCCACCAACGGAATGGCTACAAGTTGGTCACAATTTTTCTGGGTTAGATGACTCAATCCTTTTCCTTCGGAGCCGACAACTAAGCCTACAGAGCCACTGAAGTTTGTTTGGTGTAGTAAGTTATCAGTATCGGCAGTAGTGCCATAAATCCAAAAGCCATCTTCTTTTAATTTAGTAATAGCTTGATTGAGATTAGACACTCTAGCGATCGCCATATTTTCTAATGCTCCTGCTGCTACCTTCATCACAGTAGAAGTAACTCCTGCTGCTCTACGTTTGGGAATTACTATTCCCTGTACCCCAAGAGCTTCAGCGGTACGAATAATTGCGCCCAGGTTGTGGGGATCTTCAATGCCATCGGCAATAACAATTACAGGATCGGCAACTTTTTTGGCATGAGCGACCAATTCGGGTAGATCCCAATAAACATAAGGGGCAACCTGTGCCACAATCCCCTGATGATTTCTTCCCTGGGTAAGGTTAGACAGACGACGAGAATCAACCTCATCAATAATTGTCCCCTCTGCCTTTGCTTCCTTAATTAAAGGATAAAACTGTCCGTGGGCAAGGATAGTATCAGTTAACCAAATACGATTGATGGCGCGATCGCTTTTTAATGCTGCCAACACTGCATGACGACCATAAGTCAAATCTATTTCTTCTTTTGGTTCGTCGGAAATATTAGGCGTAGAATCTGAAACTGGTCTACTCTTTGATTTGTCTATCTTAATCTTTTTCTTCTGGCGATTATGAGAAGACTTAGATTTCATTGATTTTAAAGCTTGTTGGTTGTCAGGAAAGCTTATTGTCCATCGTTCTATTGTCTATTGTCAATCGAACTAAACTCTAATTTTGCCAACAATTCTGACAAACGCTCTGGATCGCTTATGTGAAGATAACCAATAAGGGTTTCTAAGCTAGTTGCTTGCTGATATATCTGGCGAGATAAACGACGTGGCTTCATTGTAGAGGCGTTGCGCCCACGACGTAAAATTTCTTTTTCTTCATCGGTCAAATGAGGCAATAATACCGACAAATGAACCGCCTGACTTTCGGCTCTCACTTGGGTGACGACTTGATTATGATAATCAGCCATACGTTTGGGAGGCATTAAGAGTTTGCTGCGAACATATAGCTCGAATACAGCATCTCCTATGTACGCTAAGGCGATCGGGGATAGGCGTTCAATTTGAGTTAATTGAGAAGCCTCTATTCCATCTACCATAGTTCCGAACTTCATCCAAGTTTGAGCCGTGTCTGTTGGCGTATCATTATCTGTTACTTTCTTATCTTGCTCTGGTGATTTTACGTCCAAGGATACTGAACGCTATTTGTTTAGATTTTCTATTGCTACCTCCACAGAAGGCTGGAGAGATAAAAACTTTTCTAAACGAACTAGTTTCACAGTTTGTGTAACCCTAGGGTTAGTCACTACTTGTAAACTACCACCGACGGTTTGTGCTTTCTTGACAAGTTGTACTAAAGCTCCCAAACCAGAACTGTCGATAAAATCAATCTGTGCTAGAACCAAAACGAGGTTGCTTGCACCAACGACTCTACAACTACCGATAACTATACGAAAAGCTGGATCAGAAAAAGCATCTAGTAATCCAGTAAGACGAAATATTTGATAATTTTCCCTGACTTCGCGGGTGCCTCTTAAGCTTACAGTCAGGTTTAGCTGTTCAGGAATAGCCCCCTCCTCAACTCTACCTTATTTATGATTAACAGTGAGTATTTTGCCGATAAAGCGATAAAACTCCGCGCTAATTGAAAGTATTGCAAGTTTTAGACCATACTTTACTTAAATTCAGACACAATAGAATATATCCCAAGATAACGACTTAAAATACTGATAACTTTATCAATGGTAAAGTATAGCCCATTTTTACAGACAATGCTGAATTCTGACTTTAAATTATTTTGTTTAATATTTTTGCTCAGAGCTACTGAAGAGAGAAAGTCTTGATTGGGACGTATTTTTTCTGCCAACAAAAAACCCTGTTTTGTTTGTACAAACAGGGTTGCAGAGCAAGAGAAAATATTTTTTCTAGTTGTTTTATAACAATAAAGCTGGTTAATTTACTTTTGAATTAATCAAATAATACTTCTTTATAATTTTGAATACATTCGTATAAATACCGAATTATCCATTACCATCAATACTATTCTTGTATTTATAAAGTCTAAAAAAAATATTTTGAAACTAATCAAGGTTAATAGTTGGCTGATAGTTTTGTTGACAACCTTAGTGATAGTTTTTCAGGGGTTGATTTTATCAGCTCAAACCCAACAACCTATTACTATCACAACTCTGATTAGAGCCGATGAAGCTCAACAACTTCAGCCTTTGGTAACTAAATTTAATCAACAACATGACGATATTAAATTCCAAATTATCGAAGCACCAAGCGATAGCAATCAGGTAGAAGATTTATATACATCTTCTTTTTTGTTGGGGAATTCGCCCTACGACTTGGTTTACATGGACATAGTTTGGACTCCCAAATTTGCTGCTGCTGGTTGGCTTGAGAATTTGAGCGATCGCCTGACAGCTACGGAGGCTCAACAATACCTAGAAGGCGATATTGCAGGGGGAATGTATGAAAACAAGCTTTACCGTATTCCCTTTCGTTCGGACGCAGGAATGCTCTATTATCGCCAGGATTTGCTGGAAAAAGCTGGGTATGCACCCCCCGAAACTTTTAAAGAGTTGTTAGAAATTTCTCAAGATTTACAGCAACAAGGATTAACAGAATGGGGCTATGTATGGCAGGGTAAGCAGTACGAAGGTTTGGCGGCAATGTTTGTCGAAATTTTGCAGGGTAGCGGAGCTTTTTGGGTCAATCCAGATACATTGGAGGTTGGATTAGATCGACCAGAAGCCTTAGAAGCCGTGGAGTTTTTAAGAAAAGCGATCGCAACTGAAGTTTCTCCTCCTGGTGTCACTACCTATGCAGAAGAGGAAACTCGCCTACTATTTCAAAATGGGAAGGCAGCTTTTTTACGCAATTGGCCTTATGTTTATAGTGCCGCATTAGATTCACCCATTGCAGGAAAATATAGCATCAAGCCAATGGTTCATGGTGAGGGAAAAGATAGTGGGGCTTGTCTGGGAGGATGGGGTATTGGCATTGCCAAAACTACTAAACATTCTGACGCAGCTTGGGAAGTAATTAGTTTTCTTAGCAGCGAAGAGTCTCAGCGAGAGTTCGTTTTAGAGACAGGGTTTGTTCCTAGCCGAACCTCTTTATTTAACGACCAGGCGATCGTCTCCAAATATAATTATTATCCCAAATTACTCGACGTAGTTCAAAGTTCTGCACTGCGTCCCCCTATTTCTCAATATGCTCAAGCTTCAGATATTCTTCAGCGTTATCTTAGTGCCGCTATTACAGGCAAAATGACCCCTGAAAAAGCAATGCAAGCTGCTGCTAACGAGACTCGCAATTTATTAAACCTATAACCTATAACCTATAACGGTTTCGTATTAGATTGCAAAGATAAGAAACACTTAGATAAATTTGTAGGATGGGCGATAGTGCGGTCTTGTCTTGCAATCAGTAATCAGTAATCAGTAATCACAATGCTTAATAAACAAGAAAAAATAACAGGGTGGCTATTGTTGCTTCCTGCTTTAATCATATTAGGTTTGGTATTTATCTATCCCATTGTCAGAGCCTTTTATCTTAGTTGGTTTACCGAAAACTTAGGCACACAGCTACAGCCAGTATTTGCGGGTTTGGGTAACTATCAAAGAATGTTAGGAGATGGTAGATTTTGGCAAAGTATTTACAACACTTCAGTTTTCACAATATTTAGCGTAACCCTAGAATTATTATTGGGTTTGGGAGTAGCTCTAGTTTTAAATAAATCCTTTTTTGGTAGAGGAATTGTCCGTACTGTTGCTATTATTCCTTGGGCATTACCTACCGCTGTAATGGGTTTGGCTTGGGCTTGGATTTTCAACGATCAATACGGAGTGGTAAACGACATTCTCAGGCGAATCGGGTTTATAGATACGGGGATAAATTGGTTGGGAACACCTGCTTTAGCCATGATTGCTTTAATTGTTGCTGACGTATGGAAGACTACGCCATTTATTAGCATTATTTTACTTGCTGGATTGCAGTCTATTTCTGAGGATTTATACGAAGCACATAGAATGGATGGGGCAACTCCTTGGCAGAGTTTTTATCAGATTACTCTGCCTTTGTTGATGCCTCAAATTTTGATTTCTTTATTGTTTAGATTTGCTCAATCTTTTGGCGTATTTGATTTAGTTCAAGTAATGACAGGAGGGGGGCCTGCAGGAACAACAGAAACTGTTTCAATTTATATTTATTCCACCAATAAGCGCTATATAGATTTAGGCTATGGTGCGGCATAGGTAGTAGTAACTTTTTTATTATTAGTTGCAGCAGTAGCAATTACTTCTTTGATGTAGAAAAAAGCTAGAGCATAATTTGATTTTGGTCACCAAAAATTTACCAAAAATTCGGTAGAAATTGTGTCAAATTTCTGACAGTTTTATTAATAGTTCGAGCTACTTGAATATGAGGCTCGTCGGGTTCGATAGGGATAATATTTGCTTTACTACCGCCAAATTTACTGACAATTAAATTTGCTGCTTCTAAACCCGTAACATAGGCTTTTTCTTGTGACCAAGAGCCATGACGGGTAACAATCCAATCCCCACTCATATAAAGGTTGGGAATATCGGTTTTTGCCGAAAGTAGGTTTTGATAACTACCAGGGAAAAAGTGAGTTACACCTTCTTTGACGCGAATGACGCTGCTGTCTGTAACTTTAGCTGCGCCAAAACCCCGAATACAGGTAGTTAGATCCCGATGTACCTTATTAATGATTTGCTCGTCACTCATGGGTAACAGTTGGTTGGCGTGATAAAAGTCGGCTTCAATTACGCTATTTGGTTCGTTTTGATATTCATCATGAAGATCGTTGAGATCGAAAAACGTCCAGCCAGTAGTAACATCAAAACCAAAGCAAGCATTGGAAGGTAGAGGAATATTAATTTTGCGATCAAACCACAGGCGAGTTGCTAAGACATCGATCCCCTTTAAATTAGACAAGTTGCGGAATTGAGCGTAATTATTGAGAGTGCTGCTATTTTCAACAATCTTTTTCATTCCTGTAATACTGACGCTAGATATAATTGCATCGGCTGCAAAGAATTCCTCGCCACACTTTACCCCCGTAGCTTTTTCTGTCTCGTCGATTACAATATCACTAACTCGCATATTGGTAAGAACTATTCCGCCAGCCTGATCGATTTCGGCAATCCAGGGCTTAAAGATCTTTTCCCCAACAGTACCGCGACACCACACCACATCAAAATCAGGCTGATGCGCCAAAATGAAATAGTAAAGCATTCCCAAGGCTGCTGCTGCCGAACACTGTTCTCCTGGGGCGAATAAGCCTACTAGCAGCATAGGTTCAAAGGATTCCTTATACAGTCTTTCCGACACCCCATACTGTTTAAACAATTCCCTGGCGGTCATTTTATCGTAGCGTTGCCAAGCTTCGTGAGAATTATCAAAATCAATTACCGAATATAAAAGAGGTACCCCAAAAACACACACCCACAACGACAATCGAACAAACTAAATAAAGATAAATAAGCCAAAAAGAGAAGGAAAACGAAGTAAATTCTGAAAGATAGGCGACTCTAATTCCAAACCCGCAGGAGAGTATTGCGACGAACGAGTAAAGCGAGTAAATGGATCGAGCTTTAACTGCTTTACTTTACTAAAAATATTGCGGTAGGGATACCAAAAACCATGGATTCCTCCCTCAACAGACTTACCTCCAGCAGTTTTCCAACCCGCTACCAAACCCCCTGGATATGGTGCTGCTTCGAGGAGAGTAACATCATAACCCTGTTCGGCTAAATGAGATGTCGCTCCCAAACCAGCCCAACCCGCACCAATTACAATAACTTTTTTTGATTCTGACATTTGATGATGTTTTGCTAAAATATGACTAAAAACTATATTTATTCACCATATCTCAACTGCTGAATCTGTGTTCTTGGGGAATGGGGGGTTGAAGTAGAGCGATCGCCTTAAATAAAGAAAGTATCTTACGTTATGATGAAAGTTGCTTCGTTAACAAGGTAAATAAATACAAATTATTACTTAATATTGAAAATGCAATCTGTATATAGATTAAAAGCCAGCGAATTAGATGATCGTTTTATACAAGGATTGAAATCAACCTATAAAGGAAAGGAAATAGAAATTATTGTTTGCGAAGTAGATGAAAACAAACATTTATTTAAATCAATAGCTAATCAACTAAAGTCAACTCAGCCCATAGAGAATGTAGACAATAAAAATTCTATTGAAACAGATTTAAGTTCACTATCTGAACGTCGCGCTTTTTTAAAACTTCCTATTAATGAGCGTCGTAAAATTTTAGCCGAACAAGCAGAAAATATTCAAGAACATTATCAATAAAATTCTGAATGGAAAGAATGGTTAGCAGGTGATATTGTTGAATACTAAATCTGTTTCTAAAAGAAGAGAGATTTGGTTAATTAACTTCGATTCGACTATAGGAGCAGAAACCAAAAAAACTCGCCCAGGTATTGTTATTAGTTCTGATGCAGCGAGAAAGCTTCCTATTAAATTAATTGCACCCATTACAGATTAGAATCCTTATTTTATCAAGAACTTTTGGCACGTAAAAATAGAGCCAAATAGTACAAACAATTTGACTAAAACATCTGCGATAGACACTTTACAAATACGTGGCATGGATATTAAAAGATTTATTCGCAGGTTAGGTAGGATATCTGAAAATCAAATGGAAGAAATCACTATTGCGATCGCAGTTATAGTTGAGTATTCTAAATTTTAGAAACCTGATGTTTAACTTTTTGAAAAAAGAGTGCACTATATCTTTTCTTATATCTCTTTCAATTTTAAATAATGCTTTTTATAATGCTTTAAATTTGAAGCGACAGGTTCGCCAACGGATACCAAAACTCCGTGATGTTCCTCTGAGATTAGCCAATTATATTTTTTGTCTACCAAATAAAAATCAAATAAATACATATTGCAGATTATCGCGATCGCAGAATCTAAATCCGATTCATACAACCAATATTTAGGCTTTTCATTTTTAGTTTCTGCACCAATAAACCATAGTTTAGAGTTATCTGGAATAATTAACTTGAGTATTTCTGGAACATCTTCTTCATTTTTTGGCATAAAAGAAACAACATCTCCTTTTAGATCGTGGTTAATCCTAAAATATTGTGTTGCTCTTTTTCCTGAATTAGTAAATTTTTCGCCTATTTGTTTGAGAATACTTTCATAAGAGTAATACTTTACTTCCTTAAAGCTTTCATCGGATATTCTTAACTCTTTTTTTGCTTCTTCAATATTGTATCTGAGACTCATATAAGATAAGAGAGAATTTCATAATTTATTGAAAGCTAGTTAGAATGCGATCACATTAGAAAAATAAAAATATATTATTATTTTTTGCTGAATAAATTTTTATCCTTTAAGCAAGTGAAATTTAATAATCTTGCCATTAGAAGTAATTACATAAAACCCATCGGCATAATTTTTATCACCACTTAACCAATATATGTCATCAACATAAATTGAATTTCCTTCTTTTTGATATTTCAGTGACAATTTCTGTGAGTACTTGTATCTTTCTGAATTAATATCGTACTTACTAGCTTTTGTAAATTCAGGGAAAAGGGGAATTAAAACTCCAACAGGCTTTCCTACTAATGCTTTTTGATATTCACTATCTCTAGAAAAGTCGTTTAGAATGGTAGTATTTATAGAAAGTAAACCTTTTGACTACAAATAATACCAAGGACGAACACTCATATCTTCAGTCATTCCTGGTAAAGACAACCAAATAGGAACAAAAATTACCAAAGCAATCGTTAATATTTGAAGTCTTTTTGGAACTGAAAAAAAATACTTAATTCTAGACATTGGCAAAAATCGAAGCTTGTTCTATATTACGCACCATATTTTCACTGAAAGTATCAAGAAAAATTCAAGTTATGCTGGATAAACTAACTTATTTATTTGTTTATAATGACCTCTAAAAAAAAATTCTGGAAACAATGGCTTCTTGCTAACGAGTGGTGGAGCATATTAACAACCATATTGTTAATTGCTGGATTTGTTATGATTGGAAGCTGGTCAGCTGGACTAGCTCTATCTATTCATTTTTGCTTGTTTAAATATAGAACACCATTAATATCAAAAAATAGCTCTCTAAAATATAAATTTTCAGACAATTTTATGGCAGCGGGATCATTTTTTACAATTATGATGGGATTAATAGGATATACGATGAGAGGATGGTTGTTGACAGCAATACCAAGTGGTCTTTTATCTGGATGGATAAAAGGAAAATAGATCTTAAAAAAAGCGGAACAAAAGCTTACTTAAACAACTACTAATTTATTGACTTTTTCTTTGTATCTTTGCGCCTCTGTGTCTTTGCGTGCAACAATTTTATTCTATTTTGTTTCCTTGATTTTTATCTTTTTTTCAAACACTACAATACTCGATTGTTTTTAAAAATAAATTATTAATTATTAATTTTCAAAAACTACTTCATTTTAATTCCTAATACTTGAGTATGCGCTCCTCTTGCTTGAGTAACCCCGATAGTTCTTTCTGAAGCCTCAATCATTGGACGACGCAGACTAACCACAATAAACTGTGCCGACTGTGCCTGTTTCTTCACCATGCGAGATAGCTTTTCGACATTTGCACCATCGAGAAACATATCTACTTCATCAAAGGCATAAAAGGGAGATGGGCGATATTTTTGTAGGGAGAAAATAAAGCCGAGTGCGGTTAAAGATTTCTCCCCCCCAGACATTGAACTTAGTTTTTGCACTGCCTTTCCTTTGGGGTGTGCAACGAGGTTTAAACCACCGTTAAAGGGATCTGCTTCATCTTCTAACTGTAGATGTCCATCACCATCGGATAGTTCGGCATATATTTTTTGAAAGTTTTCGTTTACTGCATCAAAAGATTCTTTGAAAGCCTTTAAACGGAGGGTAGTAAATTTTTCTACACGGAGTAGTAATTCAGTTCTTTCTGCTTCGATAGTATCTAATTTATGGGATAGCTCCTGTAATCTGGCTTCAGTTTTTTCGTATTCTTCTATCGCCAACATATTGACAGGTTCCATTGCTTCGAGGCGTTTTTCTCCGTTGCGAATTTGCTTTTGTAGTTGTTCTACCTGTTCTTGCAAACTGGAAAAGGTAAGTAGTTCCCCTGCTTCAACTCCGTCTTCGTTAACTAACTGGGGAATTTCGGGAATAGGATCGGGTAGTTCTTGTTCCTGTTCGGTTATTTGCTGTTCTAAGGTTTGGAGAGTGGCTTGCCTTTCTTGTTGAGTTGAATTTAGCTTTTCTAGTTGCCAAGCTTGCTTTTGATGTCGATCGCGCAGTTGCTTTAGTTCATTTTCAATGCGATCGCGTTCTTCTTTTGTTGCTCCTAGTTTTTCTGAGAGCTTGGCTAATTCTATTTCTGTTTCGGCAATTCTTTGTTTTATTTCTGTTAGCTGTTCGTCAACTTTTGTTCGGCGATCGCTTATCTCAGAACAGTCAATAAGTAGCTGAGTTTTATATTCTTTGGCTTCGGTATTTTTTTCTGTTAATCTTTGATGCTGGTTAGTTATATCTAACAGCATAGTTTCCGAGTTTCTTAGATTTAATTCCTGTATTTGTAACTGTTCTTCTTGTCTATTAATAACAACCTGTACCTGCTGCCATTCACTTTGAGAATGAGATTCTTCCAAAACTCTTAGCTGTTCTTGTAACGACTCCAACTGAGACTCTTGTTCGGGAATAGACTGATTTAGTTCTGTTAAACGAGTTTGAATTGTGTCTCTTTCCTGGCGATTATTATGTAGCTGATTGATTAATAATTCTCGTTGTGCGGTGAGGCGAGCAATATCTTTAGCTAACTGATCTGAGAGGATTTTATTGTCTCTACCCAACTGTCTGGCTTCGGTTAACTCCTCTGCCAAATCTTTAATTTGAGCTAGCTGAGTTGATAATCTGGCATCATAACTATCCAATATGCGGGTTATCTCTGCTAAACGCGATCGCAATGCTTCGACTTGTCCAGACTCGCGGTTAGCACCACCACCGAAATGCAGTGTGGAGCGACTAGACTTACTGCCTCCAGTCATTGCACCACTCATTTCTAAGATATCCCCTTCCAAGGTAACAATGCGATGTTTACCCATGCTAGAGCGAGCATTATTGAGGCTATCGAAGACTGCGGTATTACCAAATACGTAGGCGAATATTTCGTCATAACGAGAGTCACACTCAACCAAGTTATAAGCCAAATCAACAAAACCTCTACCAAAGCGCATGGTAGCCAAATTGCCAATTTTGGGTGCTTGAATTTTATTTAAAGGTAAGAAAGTTGCTCTACCCCCTCTTTCCCTTTTTAATAATTCAATCCCTTCTGCTGCAACGCGATCGCTTTCGACGACAATAAAGCCCAATCTTCCCCCAGCAGCGGTTTCCAACGCCAAACGATAACGCTGTTCGACTTGTCCGAGCTGTACGACTAATCCCTCTACTCCTGAGATGCCAGAATTAAGAATAATTTTGCTAGCATAAGTCCCCTGTACTTCTTGCTGTGCTTGCTTTTTCGCCTCTAGCTTATCTAATTCCCTTTGCTTATCCCGTTGCTCTTTTAATAACCGCTGTTTAGTTTCCTCTTGCAAAGCGCGATCGCTTTCTGCTTCGGCTAATTCTTGCGCCACGTTTTGAACGTGAGTTTGTTCTGCTGTTACTGTACCAGATAGGGCATCATACTCCGTCTGCTTGGCGTTTAATTCCGTTTCTACCGCCGATAAAGATTGATTTTGCTCTTGGATACTATTATTTAATTGGTTGTGCTTCTCGCTGATTCTCGCTTGCTCTGTGCGTTCGGGGTTGAGAGTTTTTTGGATCGCCGTTACTTGACGAGAGATATTTGCTTGCTCTTGTACCCAGGCTTCAGAAGCTTCAGCGATCGCATTAGCGTTTTGTTTGCTTTGAGTTACTGTTTCTCTGGCTGATAAAGCTAGCTGGGTTAATGTAGGAATAGTTTCAGTCTCTAATTTGTCTTTATCTTTACTAAGCTGTTCTATTTCTCGTTGATATTGTTCAAGGTTTTGCTGTGTCTGTACTAAAGCCTGTTGTTTTTGCTGGTTAGTATTGCCTAATTCTTCTATTTTCTGCTGTAGGGTAAGCTGTTTGGCTTTTTGCGTAGCTAAATCTGAGGCTACAGATAGCTGTTCGTCTTCTCCCAAGGCTTTTACTTGAGCGTTGAGGGTTTCCAGCTTTTCACTACACTCTTTAACTTCTCCATCCAGCTTGGCAATACTGCCTGTCAACTGTGTTCGTTGCGCCTCTCCTACAGATACCTTTTCTAGTAACTCTTCCTGCTGCTGAGTAAGGGATCGCCAGACTAAAACCTTTTCCTGGGTTTTCTTTTCCTGTACCTATTCTTATAACATACGATACTTTTCTGCTTTTACACGATCCGCAGCCAGGCGATCGCGATAAGCAATTAATTATTGGGCAATAATATGGCATTTTTCTTCTCTTTCCTGCACCTTATCTAAGGTTTTGCGAGTTTGATTTATTTTGCGGTCGAATGCTGCTACTCCCGCCAATTCATCAATAATTTCTCGTCTTTCCTTAGAATTCATTGTGATGATGCTGGTAACGTCACCCTGCAACACCACATTGTACCCTTCAGGATAAATTCTTAACTTCTGTAGCTGTTCATGTACCTCTGTCGCAGTAGAAACCTGTCCATTAATATAAAACGTCGAAGTATAATTTCCCTTCTTTCCTACCCGCAAGCGTCGCGTTACCTTCCATTCCAAACTATCCCCGTTAGCGATCGCAATAATTTTTTTATCATCTCGATCCACTGGGGCAGTTATTTCTTTTTCTTCTTCTTCTTCTGCCTTTATTTGCTCATCATGTCCATTGCCATTGCCATTGCTATTGCCATTGCCATTGCTATTTCCATTTCCATTTCCATTACTTCTATCCCCCATAACCTCCTGCAATTCTTCCGAAGAAGAGATTGAAGTCAAGTCTTTAGCATCGCTAATAGTTGTCACGACATCAGACAAATCCCCCAAATCTGTTAGATCTAAAGTTACAGAAACAATTGTCTCAGCTGCTTTACCATTGCCAATATGTTTATTATTAACTAAGTCGGGCAAGCGATCGGCTCGCATTCCTTTAGAGCTAGCCAAACCAAGACAAAACAGCAGCGCATCCAAAATATTTGACTTTCCCGAACCATTAGGACCAGAAATGACAGTAAAGCCAGGTAATATAGGTACTTTGGTCGTACCACCAAAAGATTTGAAATGAGAAAGTTCAACGCGCTTTATATGAACCATGAACTAGAGGCAGTTATGTTAATAGGTTGGGACAAATGATGATTTAAGTAATAAGTAATAAGTAATAAGTAATAAGTAATAAGTATTTTTATACTACTTGACAATCAAAAAAGTTGGGAACACTAATGGTTGTACCTACAAATCAGTCGATTTAGGTGTAAAAACTCAATTTTCTTAATACTTGGTAATATTTATTTTGATAAATCTGGGTTGAGGAGAAAAATGCGATCGCTTAATTGAAATACTTTACGCTATGCTGCTGTTTCTCTAAAAATTATCAATCAATAAAATAAATCCCAAAATAGCCATAATGCGATCGCTTGTTGACAAGAAGAATAGAATACGGGGAAATGTAAAGAAAAGTGCCAGGATATCGGTTATTATCGAAAGTCTTTGCGAAACTATAATAATCCCGTCTAGCAGTTGCCAAATAGAATATCTTGGGTTTTTACGAAATGAAATTAGCAGCAAGAGTCAGCAAAATATCTCCCTCCCTCACTTTAGCGATTTCGGCAAAAGCCAAAGCTATGAAAGCATCAGGAATTGATGTTTGTAGCTTTAGCGCAGGAGAGCCTGATTTTCCTACTCCCAAGCATATCTGTGAAGCTGCTAAGACTGCTTTAGATGAAGGAAAAACTCGCTATGGTGCAGCGGTGGGGGAATTAAAACTCAGACAAGCCATAGCTAAGAAACTTAAAAACGATAATAATCTTAATTACGGAGCAGAGAATATTATTGTTACCAACGGCGGTAAATTTTCTTTGTTTAACTTGATGCAGGTTTTGATTGAAGAGGGGGATGAAGTAGTTATTCCCGCTCCCTATTGGTTGAGCTATCCTGAAATGGTCAAGTCTGCGGGTGGCACTCCCATAATTGTAGATACTTTAGCTGAAAATGACTATAAGATTACTCCCCAGCAGCTAGAAGCAGCAATTACCCCCAACACTAAGCTGTTCGTATTTAATTCTCCTTCTAATCCGACAGGTACAGTTTATGCTCCTGATGAAGTAAGAGCTTTGGCTAAAATAATCGTCGATCGAGATATTCTGGTAGTCTCAGATGAGATCTACGAAAAAATTCTTTATGATGATGCCGAGCATTTAAGTATCGGCTCGATCGACGAAGAAATATTTGCTCGTACTATTGTAAGTAGTGGTTTTGCCAAAAGTCATTCTATGACAGGGTGGCGTGTAGGTTATGCCGCTGCATCCACAGAGATTATTAAAGCCATGGCAAAAATTCAGGGTCATAGTACTTCCAATGTATGTACTTTTGCCCAGTATGGTGCGATCGCAGCTTTAGAATCTTCTCAAGAATGCGTACAGGAAATGATGCAGGCTTTTGCGAAGCGCAGAACCTATATGTACGAAGCAATTAACGCTATTTCGAGCTTGAGCTGCCCTAAACCTTACGGTGCTTTTTATTTATTTGTAGATATTTCTCAGACTGGGAAAAAATCTCTCGAATTTTGCAATGAGTTATTAGAAACAAAACAAGTCGCGGCAATACCTGGCATAGCATTTGGCGCAGATGACTGCATTCGCTTTTCCTATGCTACCGATATGGATACTATCGAAAAAGGAATAAGACGACTAAAAGAATTTGTCGATAGTTAGAACTGACTATTTACCAAACTGCTAATTTAAACTATTGGGCTAGGCAGACTCGAACTGCCGACTTCCACAATGTCAATGTGACACTCTAACCAACTGAGTTATAGCCCATCAATGCTAGATCATTATAGCAACAAAAATCTAAAAATTGCACAAAAGATACTAATTTGTTCTTACCATAGGGGCAAACCACGGCTTGCCCTTACATTAAGATATTAATTATCTTCTTTCAAAAAATCCTTAATTACCTGATGCTCGTCCAATTCTTGTTCTGTAGGATTATTACGAGTATCCGTAATCAACCAATCCAAAGCTGCTGCTTGTAGGTCAATTGCTGCGCCAGTCTTATCAACACAATAGCGACCAAATACTAGCTTATCAACCAAGCGAATACCTTCTCCAAGACGAGAATATTCAAAGATGACGCTGTTATCTACAGTTGCACCACTACAGATATAGCAGTTAGGACCAATCATCGCAGGACCAACAATTTTTGCTCCGTCCTCAATTTTAGTCATCCCACCAATATATACAGGGCCTTCTATTTCTACCTTATCCCAATTTACCGCTACATTTAATCCCGTGTAAATACCAGGCGCAACTTCTGTCCCAGGAATATTCACATTTTTAATTTCTCTAGTCAATACTCCCCTGACTGCTTGCCAATAGTCTGGTACTTTGCCAATATCAACCCACTCAAAGTCCATAGAAACAGCGTAAAAAGGAGCATTTTTTGCTACTAGTTTAGGAAATAATTCACCACCAATGTCATACTCTTGTTCTGATGGAATATAGTCAAATACCTCTGGCTCAAAAATATAGATACCTGTATTAATATCTGTACTTAAAGCTTCCTCTACAGAAGGCTTTTCTTGGAAAGACTTGATTTTGCCATCCTCATCAGTTACAACCACTCCGTAGCTAGGTACATCTTCTTTCGGAACTTTCTTCGTTACCACTGTTGCGATCGCACCTTTAGCTTTGTGTTCCTTTACTGCTGCGGTCAAATCTAAATCGATTAAGGCATCACCACAAAGAACAACGAAAGTGTCATCAAAAAAAGTATTAAAGTCTTGAATCTTCCTCAAACCACCTGCTGAACCCAATGCTGCACCGACGAGTTTTCCATCAACAATGCTACCTTCAAAAGAATAACCAATATCAACTCCAAAACGTTGACCATCGCGGAAATATCCTTCTATTTCATGAGCCAAGTGACTCACATTGACCATGATTTCATCAAAACCATGTTGTCTTAAGAGTTCCAAGAGAAATTCCATGACTGGTTTTTGTAAAATCGGAATCAGGGGTTTGGGAATTGTATATGTTATGGGGCGAACGCGAGTACCTTTACCAGCCGCCAAGATCATGGCTTTCATGAAAGCTTCTCCTCAACCATACTTATTGTAAATGTTTTAACTACTACAGTTTATCAAAACTAGTTCCTTAAGACTCAAGTAGAAATGCATGAATTAAGAGGACGAACACTTAAATCTTGATAAAATTCTTCTTGGACTAATTCTACTTTGGACTGTGCTGAAAGCAGCAGTAATGCCCAGAAAACCCCTGCTCGATCCAAATCGGAATCGTGGGAGTGGTCTTGATTCAAAACTTTAGCAGCATCAGCAGTATGCCATCTTTCCAACAAATTTTCCCAATCTACATAATCTCGATCGCAAGACAGGTTAGCCAAATTTAAATATAGAAAGTTTTCTAATTGAGCAGCCAATTCGGTCAAATTTTCATTGTGAGCCAATTGTGCGATCGCTTTGATCGCTGCACTCCGAGATCTTTTTGAGCGTTTGGGAGATGTATCGTTAGCGGCTGCTTCTATTTCCGCTGCAATATGTTCTAATTGCTCGATTAACTCTTGTAAGGTAACGGGACGTTTGCCCAACGACTGTACAGAGGCGCGCCGACGAATGTGCTGTTCTAAATTAGCAGGAAGCGATCGCTTTTCAGTTTCAATATATTCTTCTTCAAAAAATTCTTCTTCTTCTATTTCTAATAATTCTTCCTGCAACAGGTGCAAACTATCAGCCTTAAATAGAACTAACATTGATGCCCAAAGAAATGCTTGACCAGACCGAGGAAGATCGGCTTCTTGCTGGGGAGATTCTGTTTCTCCCATCAATCCCAATTCATCTAGAAAACGGTCGATTATGGTAATTACAGGGACATCCCAAGGATCTATTTCACCCCTTTCTGCAAGATTAATTAGATTAGCGATCGCTTCTTGTGCGGGAGTTATAGTCATAGTAAAAAATTATGTAATCCATAATTTATAGTCCACAATGAACGATTGTTACAACTAAATTGAGATTATGTCAGTTTTTTCTACTAATTATGCTGTGATCTTTGTCTTATGACGACCATTTTAAAAAAGATAGGCTAGTAAAAAAATATCTATACATTCTACTTCCTGAGTATTATTTCCAGTTTTATTTATATTTTTAAAATGAAAAAATTATTTAAAATAGTCTTTTTAACAACATAATTTAATTCCTTGGCTATTGTTGCTTTAGCCCAGGAAAATTCAACCTGTTTTATGTTAGACAGCAATGGTAATTCCGTAAATCTGGGTTATTTGTGTCAAAATTCCTCGCCCAAAAATACTCATCCCAGCTATCAAAATCCTCAACGATATCAACACAATAATTACAACTACCAACCGCCTCAAACATATCAAAATCAAAAGGGTGTTTATACTATTCCCATCAAAAGCAGACGAGGCGGTATTCCTGTAATTGATGTCAAATTCAACGATCGCTATGTATTTGAGATGATGTTAGATACGGGTGCAAGCCAAATAGTTATTACCAAGCAAATGGCAAAAACTCTGAAAGTACAACATCACCAAAATGTTTTTGTATCTACTCCCAGTAGTAAACGTGTTGCCATGTCTTCTGGTTACTTATACTCTGTCAGTGTTGCGGAGCTTTATTATGATAATCCTTTAGTAATCACTTCTCCCTCGATGGACATGGGACTGTTGGGGCAGAGCTTTTTTAGTGGATATGACATGACCATCAAAAGCGATGTAATCGAATTTCGTGAAAGATAAATCAGTAATTATTACCTTTCCAGTAACCTAAAAAAAAGCTATTATGGTAAATCGTGAGTTTTTATAACAGCCATGAATGCCGAAGCAATTATACGTTCAATAGAAGCAGAACATCTAAAGTCAGACGTGCCCCAGATTTATGTAGGGGATACTGTTGAGGTTGGTGTGAGAATTACAGAAGGAAATAAAGAGCGAGTACAGCCCTACAAAGGAACAGTAATCGCCATGCAAAACGGTGGGATCAATGAAACCATCACCGTAAGAAAAGTTTTCCAAGGAGTAGGGGTAGAAAGAGTATTCTTGTTACACTCTCCGATGATTGACAAAATTAAAGTAGAACGTCGCGGTAAAGTACGTCGCGCTAAACTATATTATTTGCGCGATCGCGTAGGTAAAGCAACCAGAATTAAACAACGCTTTGATCGCCCTATCTAATGATTTTTTTCATTTTGAGATAAATTTTTGTAAAGAATGCTAGAAATGCGGTATACTTGGGAAGTTCTAACGAGTAAACGAAGTTAGTAACGAAATGCGTCTTTAGTTCAGTTGGTAGAACGTCGGTCTCCAAAACCGGATGTCGAGGGTTCAAGTCCTTCAAGGCGCGTCATACCCCATGCACTAAAGACAGGCAAAGGGTTAGTGTACATTCCAAGCCTACTTACGGTTAGTGGTAAGCTTGCGTCCATAATTCATTTGCTTAGTAATTCGTTAAGCTTAATAATAGTTATCAGCAAACTTCACTTTACTTATAACTTAGAATTTATAGTTTGAAGTTTCAAGCTCTGGAGATGAGCGTTGTACAAGTACATCTTCATCTTCCTAACTAATATTTTAAACAACATTTCTCATATAAATTATAGAGAGCGAACACTACCGCGAGGAAACAGTTTTGGCTAAAAAAGATATAGTAAAAAAAGAACAGCCCGCACCAAAAGAAGCTGAAAAAAGCAATGGTGCTGCCGAATTTGCCATTCAAACGAAAGAAGAATTGGGTAAAGTGGTTTGGCCATCTAGGCAGCAGCTCATTAGTGAGTCAGCTGCAGTAATTTTGATGGTTATTTTAGTATCTACAATTATTTACTTGATAGATAAATTCTTTGCTTGGGGAGCAGGAAAGGTATTCTAAAATTATGACTGATACTGTAGATGTACCAGAAGATAATAACGAGCAGCTAGAGCAGGCAGAGCAAACAGAAGAGAAAGTTCAGGACAAAACTAAAGGATCTCCTCGTAGGTATGCAGTTCAAGTTGCTTCAGGATGTGAAAAGCGTGTCAAAACCGATTTGGACATGCGAATCCAAACCCTAGAAATAGGCGATCGTATTATTCAAGTTCAAATTCCTCAGACTCCTAGCGTCAAAATCCGTAAAGATGGCTCTCGCTATACCAGCGATGAAAATGTTTTTCCTTGTTATGTCCTAGTCAAATTGTTGATGGACGATGTTGCTTGGCAGGAAGTCATAAACACCCC
>CAKZYI010000504.1 GCA_937884735.1 uncultured Pleurocapsa sp. | reverse complement strand
AATTCCAAAGTTTCGGATGTGGTTAGGAGTTGGATTTTGACTTCTGTGGCATCGGCATATTTAAAAACATTGGTAAGAGATTCTTGGACAATGCGATAGATGGTTTTGGCTACTTGCTTGCTGACGGGATTGCAGCTACTAATACTGGTGCAAACAAAAATACCCGTACCTCGGCGAAAGTCATCGATTAGAGTTTCCAGTTTGGTTTCTAAAGGTAGTCCTTCTTTGTTATCTTCCCGCAAGGTACTAATGGATTTGCGTACCTCCAGCATGGCAGTTTTGCCTAAAGAGTGTGCCTGAGTCAGAAAAGAATGTGCCTGTTGGGGTTCTCTGTCCCAAAGTTTAACAGCTGTCTGCATTTGGATATTCAAGCTGGTTAAAGCATGACCGAGTGAATCGTGAATATCGCGGGCAATACGATTTCTTTCCTGTACTGTGGCTAATTCTTCTATTTTTTGCGAATATTCTTTTAATTGTTCGTTGGCTGTTGCCAGCTTTTGGCGCATTTGCCGTTCGGCGAGTATTTTATTAGTTAGCTGCAAGACAAAAAAGATTCCCAAACCAAATACTAAGGTTTCTGCTACCAAGTGCATCATGAAGTGAACCTGCTGTTCGGGATCTGTCGGCAAAGCCCGTAAAGTATATTTGTATTGATCGCCAAGAAACAAAAGAAATACGACTCCCGTTACAATCCAGCGTCCCAAAGATTGAAACAAAAAGCAACTCCGCATAACTACAATTAGATACAGAGTAGGTAGGATGTGAAGATAACCCAAAACCGTACCGTAGAAAATAAGGCTAATTTCGATAATAGTATAAATAACTTTGACGATAGTTTTGCCACTAGGTAGCACTAAACCCATCAAACCTAGAATCAATAAAATAGCTATGTGTTGTATGGGAATAGTATGACCTTGAAAGGCTTCTACTATAGCTAGAGATCCGCAACTAGCTAACATTACCCACTCAGTAATTAGCAAGAAGCGAAAGGGATTGGGAAGAAATTTAATTGAAGAAATCATTTCATTGAACATGGAACATTTACCATCAAGCATTTTTTTCGTTTGCTAGTTTGTTCGTGAGTCAACCAGATGCCGAATGTATTTTCATTTAACTGTGAAATACAATTTGTTTACCACTTTTGCCAGGAAATTATCACTTTAGTTGCGATCGCAACTCACACATTTAAACTAAAGTAATAGAAATATATGCTCAAAGGAGTAACGAAAGTTAGAAAGATTCTTATTTCTTTGGTTTTAAGACGACTCAATACGTTATGCAGATGTTTTTTGGGTAAAAGATTTTTAAGATTTAAACAAGTTGATTTAATCAGCTCAATCGAACAGACACCTGAATTTTTCCCCTGGTATTAAATAAAATTTGCTTGCAAAATTAATATCATAATTATCGGCGATCGCATTGTCTTTTTACTTTTTTCTTATATATATTTAATTAATAACAATCGGGACATGAGAGATATCGATATTGAATTCCATCGAGAAACTTTATTGAATACGGGAGATATCTTACACGGTGAACCGCATAAACAATCGCGCTACCGTATTGTGCGTCAATTAGGACATGGTGGATTAAATCGTATTTATTTAGCAGAAGATACTAATCGTTTTAACAAACTTTGCGTACTTAAGGAATTTGCCCCCCAACTTAAAGATACGTTTGCACTCTTAAAAGCTCAAGAATTGTTTGAACGAGAAGCAGGCGTTTTATATCGTTTGCAGCATCCCCAAATTCCTCAGTTTAGGCGACTATTTCGCCACAAAAAGGCAAACAAAGATCTATTGTTTCTGGTTCAAGATTATATTGATGGGGAAAACTATCACGCTCTATTAAATCAACGTTTGGCAGAAAAACGTCAATTTAGCGAAGCCGAGGTCAAACAGCTATTAGTGCAAGTCTTGCCTATCTTGGAATACATCCATTCGATGGGAGTAATTCACCGCGATATTTCTCCCGATAACCTAATCTTAGATAAAGATAATAAACTGCCAGTTTTGATTGATTTTGGCTGTATAAAAGAAGTCGAACTTAAAACCCAACAAGAGTTAAAAACAGCGGATAATAACCCTATTTCCTTGACGGATACGGCATTGGGTAAAACAGGCTACGCCCCACAAGAACAAGTAGAAAGAGGTAATGTTTATGACCACAGCGATCTGTAAGAACTAGATCCAAAGGCGGTAGTTTTGTTGACGGGACTCGAACCCCTACAGTTGATCGATCGCCATGATTATCGTTGGCATTGGCGTTCCCACGTTAATATCAATCCTAAGCTGGAATGGATCTTGAGTACGATGTTATCCCCCCATCCAAGCGATCGCTTTGGTAGTGCTGCGGAGGTATTGCGAACCCTAGAAGATATTGCCGTTATTACTAAATTTCCCACTGGTATTGGCGATCTCCAACAGTTGCCTCCCCAATCAAAGTCAGAAAAGATAATTAATTGGGGTTCTAAGTCTTTATTCTTTGTTCCCTTTACGGCGATCCTGATTTTTGGGGGATACTTGTGTCTCAAGGTGGCAAACCTAGAAACTACTAAACCGTTGGCTGTTAATCTGTCTGACAGTCAACTGCAAAACAGATTCAGCGTGGGCGAAAAAATCTTATTCCCCTATGTCACTACTCCCGCAAAGGAGATGGGTGCGGCAGCTATGAGTAGAGGCGAATATCAAAATGCAGCAGATTTATTTACTACTTCTTTAAAAACCGAACCCAACGATCCAGAAGCTTTAATCTATCTCAACAATGCTCGTATTGGTCGAGATAAATCTTATACCATTGCTGTATCTATTCCCATCGGTAGCGATGCTAATGCAGCCAAAGAAATTTTGCGGGGGGTGGCGCAGGCGCAAAATAGAATCAACGAAGCAGGGGGAATTGATAATCTACCTTTGCAGGTACAAATAATTAACGACGATAACGATCCTGCAACGGCAAAACAGATCGCCCAAAGTCTGGGTAAAGATAAAACAGTTTTAGGGGTAGTAGGGCATTACGCTAGCGACGTTACTTTAGCAACCGTACCCGTTTACGACGCTAATAAATTGGTAGCTATTTCTCCTATTAGTACTTCAATAGAATTGAGCGATCGCAGTCCTTATGTTTTTCGTACCGTACCCAGCGATTACCTGGCGGCTAGGGGGTTGGCGGACTATATGCTGTCGAGTTTACAGCAACAAAAGGTAGCAGTTTTTTACAACTCCAAAAGTAATTACAGCCAATCATTGCGATCGGAATTTACTGCTGCGGTACATTTGGGCGGAGGAGAAGTAGTTAGCAGTTTCGACCTTAGCGATCCTAATTTTAATGTAGAAAATACCTTCAAAGAAACAACAGCCAAAGGCGCGCAAACTATTATGCTGGCTTCTAGTACTAGCACTCTCGATAAAGCCTTACAAGTAGTCCAAATCAACCGCCAACGCTTCAGTATTCTAGGTGGCGATGATGTCTATACCCCCAAAACTTTACAAATAGCAGGAGAATTAGGAGAAAACATGGTTATCGCGATTCCTTGGCACATACGCGCCCATCCCGATGCAGAATTTTCCCTAGCTGCCTACAACCTTTGGGGAGGAGAGGTTAACTGGCGTAGCGCGATGGCTTACGACGCAGCCCAGGCTTTAATTGCAGCTATTAAATCTAGTCCCAAGCCTACTAGAGATAGTATTCAGCAACAATTATCAGACCGCAGTTTTACCGCATCTGGGGCGAGTAGCGTGGTTAATTTTCTGCCGTCAGGCGATCGTCTGGGCAAGATTCAGTTGGTGCAAATGCAGCCGAGTAGTAATAAGTTTGGTTATCAGTTTTTACCAATCGATCCGAGATAAGTAGCAAGTAGCAAATAGCTAGTAGGAAAAATGAAGAAGTATTTGAAACTGTCGAGATTGTATAGCGTTGTTCCTGAAGTTATTGCTTTAATAATTGTTTTTAATAGAGTAAGAACTGCAGAATTAATAGATATTCCTTGTTTATTATTACTTTATTCATTTATCCTCCGTTTTATTTGGCAAAGCGCGATTTTTGTACATGGGCTGGGACATACGATTGCGATCGCTGCTGCGGATCGGAACTTATCGGCAATTAATCTAAGCAACATCCTCGAACAAAGATCTATCAGGCATATTCTTAGGTCTTTGATTCCTTTCTATTGCATCTTCATCCCAATTATTGCTTTCTCTTCTCCAACTCCCTATTCCCCTATTCCCTTATTCCCCCATCTCCCTTTAGAAAGACAAAACAACATCAAACTAAAAGCCTCTGGGGGCATCTTATTTAATCTGGCGATCGCCTTAATCCTCCTTACCCAATCCCTATGTGAAGCGGTATCCTTTAGAGTATTCCCCATTCGGTACAGCTTAATTATTGCCAATTTATCGATCGCCTTATTTTCCCTGTCAGACATCGAAGCAAAAATTACGGGAACAGCAATATACCTGTATTGCGGTAATTTTGGTTTGATTGCCTTTCGCAAACCCGATGACGAACCCGACCTTTTACCACCCAGATTGCTCAGTATGGTGCAACAAATGGGGCAGGAAACAGAAGTACGGGGAGAACAAGCAGGGGGAGGCTTGGTAATTGGCAGACGAGACGATCTGCCCGTGTTTATTGGTAAAAAAATTATTAATCAAAAAAGAAGCAATTTAACCAAATCCCTAGAAACTGCTTTTGCTTTAGAAAGAGAACAGGCGATCGCTTTGGGCGTTAAACCTCTAAAATCTATAATTGCGGGAGTGTGGCACTATCGTTACGCTACTTCTGGCACAGCCTCCTCAAAATTGGAAACCCACTGGCATGAGTGGATTGGTGCAAGACAAGAAGATGTATTATTGTTTGCAGATACAGAATGGACTTACAAAACCAAAAATGTCCATCACCGTATTACTCACAACGGCGATTTTGAAAGTTGGCGGATCTTCGAGCGCGATGTTGACTACAAAACTCTCGGCTTGTGGTTAGAAAGAGTTTTACACACTCCCAACGCAACTCAGGGAGATTCCCCCAAGATTGCGGGAATGATAGATTTACTG
>CAKZYI010000503.1 GCA_937884735.1 uncultured Pleurocapsa sp. | reverse complement strand
GTGGAAAAAAGCCAGTTTAAAAGTTCTCTTATAGTAGGCATTTGAGCTTCCACGCGAACTCACGTTAATTTAGAACAAGATACAACTCATAAATCTTATAATTTTAAAACTAAAAGCTCATATTAGTACATAGTAGCGATATTACTAGTTTTATTCTTTTTAAAGTTTTTTCGGCGTTGGTGAATCAAAGTATGATTTTAAAAATTCCTATACTAGATTTCTTCTTAAAAAAGCTTAGGACTTAGAGCTACACCGCTTCGCGGAAGACAAGAAGCTTCGCTTCTTTAGTCTGCAAGGCAGACGATAGCGCATACGCGCTGTCTGATTGCGCTTGCTACACTTTGCGTAACGTGCTTAAAGCTACGAATAGAAACACTCTGTACGTCATACATTAAATCACCAACGCCGTTTTTTCTATTTATGCCAATGGTCTTGGGCTAGCTGGACAATTCTTTCTGAGGCTTTGCCATCTCCAAAAGGATTTATAGCTGTTGCCATTTGCTGATAAACAGCTTTATTTTCCAGTAATTCGGCTGTAGAATCAACAATGGTTTGAGGGTTTGTTCCAATTAATTTTGCTGTTCCTGCATCAACTGCTTCTGGTCTTTCTGTGGTTTCTCGCAATACCAAAACAGGTTTACCCAAGCTGGGTGCTTCTTCTTGTAATCCCCCTGAATCAGTCAACAATAAATGACATCGGGATATCGCGCCGACTAGTTCGGGGTAGTCTAGAGGTTCGGTTAAAAAAACTCTTGAGCGATCGCCTAATGCAGTTTTAATTGGTTCTCTTACTGTAGGATTGCGATGTAGTGGCAACAGTAAAGCAGTATCGGGAAAGCGATCTAAGATTGTATTAAACCCTTGTAAAATATCTTCTAAAGGTTTACCCCTGTTTTCGCGACGATGGACTGTGGCTAGTATTACCCGATATTTGTCCCAGTCTAAATTGGGGATTGCACATTCAGGCTTTTTCTTGGCAACGGTCAACAGGCTATCAATAACCGTATTTCCTGTATGATGAATTGCCCCTGTTACTCCAGATTTTTGCAAGTTCTTAACTGCCAATTCTGTAGGTGCAAAATGTAGTTGGGCAATTTGAGATATTAGGCGACGATTGGCTTCTTCGGGGTAGGGATCGTACAAATTATTGGTACGCAAGCCAGCCTCTACATGACCAATAGGAATTTGATGATAAAACCCAGCCAAAGCAGCGGAAAAAGCTGTCGTAGTGTCTCCTTGAACAAAAATAAATTTTGGTTTGATGTCTGCAAAAACCTTCTCCAAACCTTGCAAACTGTCACAGGTAATATAAGTCAAGGTTTGCTTAGGCTTCATAATATTCAAATCTCGATCCGCCTCAAGCTCAAATAATTCCATAACGCGATCGACCATTTCTCGATGTTGCCCAGTAAGAATAAGATGAACTTTGGTATGGGACAAAGAATTAAGCTGTTTGATTACAGGCGCAAGCTTAATTGCTTCTGGTCTAGTCCCTAAGATTACCGCGACAGAAATATCTGATATAGTCATAAATTAAAACTTATCTAGTTTGGGCAAAACTTGCAGATCCTAACGAGTGGTCATTATAAACTCTTGTAAAATTGTAGTCACCTGATATTAATTTTCTAATTATGAATTGCTACATCCCCAGCTCTATTTTTAATTGATTGCACGCCCCAATGCAGTAACTTTATTTCTACGGAAAGATTGGATAATTTATTTTTTAGGCAATAATTTATAAAATAAAGAAATATAAATTTTTGTAAAAATAGCTAAAAAATGAAGTTGCCAGAACTAGATGTCAGAACAATCGATCGCGTTGTAGAAATGGCATGGGAAGACCGTACTCCCTTTGCTGCCATTGAAATTCAGTTTGGTTTAAAGGAAAAAGAAGTAATTGCTTTAATGCGTAAAGAGATGAAACACTCTAGCTTCAAAATGTGGCGCAAAAGAGTTACAGGACGCAAAACCAAGCATTTGGCAAAAAGACATTTTGTAAATGGAAGTTTTCTCTCCATAGAACTTAAGTGATGCTAGCTATGAGCTATAGGCTGTAAGCTGTAGGCTGACAAATAAGCCAAAAGTACAAAGAATGAGTCAGAACAATAGCTCGTTAAGGAAAAAAATAGGAATATATTTAGTACTAAGCGCGATCGCTTTATTGATGTTGTTTCCTTTATTATGGTTAATCGGTACTTCTTTTAAGTCGCCAGCGGAAGATATATTCACTTTTCCGCCCCAAATATTTCCTGCTCAACCTACATTTGAAAACTTTTTGACAGTTTGGAATACCGAACCTTTTGGACTGTACTTGTACAATAGCGCGATCGTGGCTGGTGCTACCGTGACGTTAAACCTATTGTTTTGTTCGCTGGCTGCCTATCCTCTGGCGCGTTTAGATTTTAAGGGACGAGAATTTATTTTTGCATTGGTTTTAGCAACAATCATGATTCCTTTTCAGATTGTCATGATTCCTTTATATATTTTGGCGGTTAACTTAGGATTGAGAAATAGTTATTTAGGCATAATTTTACCCAATCTAGCTTCGGCATTTGGCATTTTTCTTCTTAGACAAGCTTTAAAAGGCGTTCCCTTAGAATTGGAAGAAGCTGCCCGTATCGATGGTTGTTCTGAATTGGGTATCTGGTGGAACATTATGATTCCCGCCATTCGTCCTGCCTTATTTACACTGGCTATCTTTGTTTTTATTGGCTCTTGGAGTGATTTTTTATGGCCTCTAATTATTTTAGATGACCCAGACTACTACACTTTACCCATTGCAGTAGCTAATTTAGCTGGTTCTTTTTCTCTTGACTGGAGACTGGTAGCAGCGGGTTCGGTGATTTCAATCGCGCCTGTTTTACTATTATTTCTATTCCTACAGCGATACATTGTTCCTACAGATGTTGGCAGCGGTGTAAAAGGATAGTAATTATTCGTTTGACCAATGACAAATGACAAATGACCAATAATCAATAACCAACAACCAATAACCAATAACCAACTAATTATTCATTACTCGCTGTTCTATTATTAATTTTCCAGAGTAATCCCGAAACTAAATTAGTAATAATATGCGCCACCACAGGAACAAGTAAATTACCTGTAACCAATGCACAATATCCTAGGGCAAAGCCGACAATGCTTGCCCAAACAACATAAGGCCATTGTCCTGCACCGCTAAGATGCAGAACCCCAAATAAAACACTGGAAAGTGCTACCGCAGCTATATTCAAGCCCAAAGCAGGTAGCATTACCCCGCGAAATAGTAGTTCCTCGCTCAATCCTGGCAATAGTCCTAGCCAGATCAAATCCGTCCACATTAAAGGCTTAATGACTAACTCTAAGTACATATCCGCACTACGGCGGTAGGAAGGCCACAGACGATAAATAATACTGCTAGCGATGGTGATTCCTACGGCTAGCCCCAAACTCCAAAGTAGGGCTTGAGAATTAAACTGAATTGATAGTAATTGGACTGCGCCAAGCTTTTGCCATATTTTGGCGATCGCAAGTAAGAAAATTGCCGTAATACCCATAAATATTAATATCTGAGTACGGCTAAGAGGTTCGAGTTCTGGATTGTTAGGATTTGCCACTAGTTTTTAGATACAACGAAGAGAAGATATATCGGGATGGAAAACTTGGGGATTAATACCAGCTTTACGGGCTACCAAAACACCCAAGGCTTCTAGATAAGAATTAACTTTAGTTACTTTAATACCCAAAGGCTCTGGAGGAACATTGATTTGGGTAGAATTATTGGTCACGGCAATTATTTCCGTTGAGGAGTTAGCCAGACTTAAAATGGCACTCCCTCCACAAGCACTATAGGGGACTATTGCCGCATCTACTGATTTTGACCAAATAATATTATTGCTCCCAGACTCAGCCTGGGTCACAAACTGAGGGGCACGACTTAAACCCACCAGCACACAAGGAAGAAAAGTATAGCCCAATTCTTCGGCAGCAGCACGGGGGGATACTTGGGAATCGACAGCTTAAGGCTTGAGGGCAGGGGCGTGGGCAGCAGGAATACCAAAGTAACGGACAAAAAAATGAGAAATCACGGCTTCTGCACCAGC
>CAKZYI010000502.1 GCA_937884735.1 uncultured Pleurocapsa sp. | reverse complement strand
ATCGCTTTCTACACTGAATTTGGAGAGTCCAGTAGAGGGTATATTCAGCTTAGGTTTACTGTCGATGGAATTGTTAGCAATGATTGGCGGTGCATTACAAATGCTGTTGCAGCTAACTGTAAAAAATCGCGACCTAGAAGCTGATAAGTATCACATCGCGATGAAGAAAAATGGCTATAGTCCATCCGTAGATATTTTAATTCCTACCTACAACGAGCCTGATTTTATTTTAAAAAGAACTATTATTGGCTGCCAAGCTGTAAACTACCACAACAAGCAAGTATATATCCTAGACGATACCAGAAGACAAAGCGTCAAACAGTTAGCTCAAGAACTAGGCTGTCACTACATTACTAGATCTGATAACTCCTTTGCTAAAGCAGGAAATCTTAATAATGCACTCAAGCAAACCAACGGAGAATTAGTAGTTGTTTTTGATGCTGACTTTGTTCCCACAACTAATTTTTTAGAACGTACCGTTGGCTTTTTCCAAAAAGAAAATATAGGCTTAGTTCAAACACCCCAAAGTTTTTATAATTCCGACCCCATTGCTCATAATTAGGGTTTGGAAAATGTAGTGACTTCAGAAGAAGAAGTATTTTATCGTCATCTCCAGCCCATGAAAGATGGTGCAGGAAGCGTAGTGTGTGCAGGGACATCTTTTGTAGCTAGAAGAAAAGCTTTAAGAGACATTGGCTATTTTGTCACCGACTCTGTAAGTGAAGACTATTTTACAGGAGTTAAACTATCGGCAAAGGGTTATGAATTAGTTTATTTAGACGAAAAACTTAGTGCGGGTTTAGCCGCAGAAAGTATTGGCGCACATATCGAACAGCGACTACGCTGTGTCAGAGGTACTTTACAAGGCTTGTTTATCAAATCCAATCCCTTAACTATTCCTGGATTAACTCTTTGGCAGAGAATAGGACACTTAGATGGTATTCTGCATTGGTTTAGCTGCATCCCCAAGGTTTTCTTCTTAATCTTTCCTGTAGTTTGCATTTTTGGTCAGCTAAATCCTGTATTAAGTAGTACCCCAGAGTTTATCTATATCTTTTTGCCCTTCTATATGATGCAGTTGACCATGTTTGCTTGGTTAAACAAGCGATCTCGTTCTGTACTATTGTCAGACGTGTATTATTTAATCCAGGCTATTCCTGTCTTCCTCACAGTTTGCCGAGTTCTGTTAAACCCATTTAGCAAAGGATTCAAAGTAACTCCCAAAGGTTTGTCCAGAGATAAATTCAACTACAATTGGTCTTTAGCTTTGCCGATGACATTTTTGTTTGTCGCAACCCTAATAAGTTTTAGCGTTAGTTTATTAGACACTTCCAATAGTGGATTTAATCTAGGGCTATATTGGAGTAGCTACAACCTGATAACCATTACCGTAGCGATGATAACCTTGCTAGATTTGCCCAAACCTAGTTTTTACGAATGGTTTAGTCGCAAAAGAGAAATCAACGTATATAGCGACCGCCATACTTACCAAAGCGTGACTCAAAAGATCTCAGAAGAAGGCGTTGAAATTATTCTAGAGCGATCAGCAAATCTACAAACAGAGATTTTTGTAGAATTGCTACCTGAAGTACTGATTATCCCTGGAAAAGTAACTCGTAGCTGTGTGCAAAACAACTCTCTTGTTGCTACTATTAAGTTCCAAAGTATTAATACGGAACAGCATAGAGAATTGGTGCAGTTGCTTTACTGCAATCCTGGTCAATGGCAAATTAGGAATACTCCCAATGAGATCCAGTCAGTCTTGATTCTATTCAAACTGATTCTTAGACCTTTGATGTTTTTTAACTCGAAAAAGGTGAGCCAGTTAAGACTACAGTACTGATAATGCTTTATCACCTTTTCGTAAGGATGTCCTAAAGTATACCGCTTCGTGACCAGAGGAAATCCTTTAGGGCATAAAAGATGAAGGATAAAAGTAATTAGATAGCATCTGTTCTGGATTCAAAACGTCCTAACCTTAATATGTAATGCTGTACATGAACTTGTTCAAGTATTCCGAATGGGCTATATCTATATCTATAGCCCAGATGCAAATCCTAATCAAAGATTTATAATCTGAGCTAAATTATTGCAGATTAATACTCGCCAAAAGCGCGATCGCACTTCGGGCGTTTAAAGCAAGATACAAAAACTAGTAGATTGAGGCTTAAATAAAGTAACCACAAAATAATCTGTAAAAGCTGATAAATCAATACTTATTACTTATTACTTATTACTTATTGCTGTTATATAAATAATTTTGCTTACCTACTTAGTTTGTTTGCATGAATGTTTTTTGCTGTAGTTAAAACCCTCATAACTCAGACAACATCAAAGTTTGGTAAGAAAAAAGTTTAGTGAGAAAAGAAAATAATAATATCATTATTTTCTTTTGCCTACATTTTGCCCACCATTACCCTTATTACTAGTGTATTGCTGAGAAACTAGCCCCTTTAACAAATAAAGGAGATGCCCTTCTAGTTGTTGTGGCAGCTTGATAGGTACTCCGTCTGGGGCAATATTGATATCTCTTTGAGGAAAGGGAATGTCTATCTGTTGTTCGCGGAAAATTTCTTCAATACGAAAACATAAGTCGCTTTTTAGAGGTGCTTGACGACTGGGATCGGATGTCCAAACTAATAACTCAAAATTAAGCGAACTGTCGCCAAATTCGGTAAAAAACACTTGGGGTGATGGATTACGTAATACTTCTAGGTGTTCTTCTGCTGCCTGTAGTAAAGCAGCTTTGACTCTTTTCACATCTGAACCATAAGCGACCCCAATGGGTAAATGCAAACGAGAAACGCTTCTGCGATGATTCCAATTAATCACTTCTTCCTCCAGAAGACGAGAGTTAGGCACAATAATTGAAACCCGATCCAAAGTTTTGAGGACAATGCTACGAGTTCTTACTTCTTCTACTACTCCTAAATGACTTCCTATTTGAATAAAATCTCCTACCTGAACAGAACGCTCAAATAACAATACAATTCCACTGGCGAAGTTGCGGGCGATATCTTGCAAACCAAAACCAATACCTACACCCAACGCACCACCAATTACAGTTAAAGAGCTAAGGTCTAAACCATAAGCCTGGAGTAAGATTATTGTTGCCAAGGCAATAAAACCGTATTTAGTAATAATAGAAATAATTTCTTGCGAACCTCTAGTCATTCTAGTGACTTGCAAAATCTTGGTACGCAAAAGATCTGCTATGTAGCTACTGGCGATAATTGCTCCAATCAATAAACCAACAAAAACTAGCAGCTCAATAATTGAAAAATCATCTCCACCAAAATTTAAAATAGACCTATTAAAGGTGACGGCTACTATGCTATAAAGCAAATATAGTATGTGTCTTGTCCAGGGAAAAAGACTAAAAATCACAAAAGCCGTTCCAATCCACAGAATGAATTGAGCAAAACCTAGTTTGAGACGAAATAAGGTGGTTAGATTAGAAGGCTGGGAACTAGTGTTGCTCGGTAATCCTGGGATAATTTTTTGAATAGCTTGTCTAAGGGGATAAGTTTGCAATTGATTCAAGAGCCTTGTCCCAAACAATGCCAACACCAGCAATACCGCAGTAAAAAGTCCTTGGCGTTGAAGATATCCCCCACTCCTTTCTTTTTTTCCTCTGGCGATCGCTGTTTCTATTTCTTGTTTGAGGTCGATTGCGGTTTCGCGGTTAGACTTTTTGCCGATTGTATCTTCTTTAGTGATGGTAAACAAATAGCGGCGGTCTTGAATTGGAGTCAATTCTGTTAATTCATCCAAGTCGCTTTCAGAAGACTTGTTAAACTCCAAATATAATACTTGAAGTCTCTCTAATTCTTCGATAACTACTCCAGAAAAACTTTTGCTTTTGATTGCATCCATTAATTCTTGATGGATTAAATTCGCCCTTTCTCCTGCAGTATTAGTACCAACTTTACCCACCGAGAATATATTTCTACCATCAACAACTACTGGTGCTTTAGGAATACTAGGATCTGTATAAATATTCAAATCCTCAAATTTAATATCCCCCAAAAAGGGATTAAACTCTGATTGAGTCAGCCCTGGATTAGTATTTAAAATTAAGATCGTGACAGTCGTAATAGCTGCTAATAATAGCTTAGAAAGTTTTTTCCAGCAAATGAATCAATAGTATTTTACTCGTTGAATATTTTTAGAATACATATTTTATTGTCTCAAATTCCCTTGGTCGTATCAAAAAGTATTATGGCTGGCAAAGTTTAAGTAATCAGCTTTTTTCTTTATCTTCATAATGTACCCTAGTTCCAGCCCACTGGAGTTTTTCCCTAAGAGTTTCATAGAAAGAATAGCTTTTTCTGAGGATAATAAAATGAGCTTGACAATTAGCCATTTTGATTAAAACTCTTTGACCAGGCCAAATTGTTGTTCCCAAAGCCCCATCTGTCCATAGCTTCGTATTTAAATCATAATCTCTTATAGGACGAACTCCTACTACATTACCAGGGGGCAATACCAAAGGACGACCAGAAAGACTTAGGGGAGAGATTGGTGTAATGGCGATCGCCCACATTCCTGGATGTAGTATGGGACCATTTGCCGACACCGTGTACCCTGTAGAGCCTGTGGGAGTAGCAACTATCAAGCCATCTCCACTATATTGATCTACTACCTGCCCGTCCGCTTCTAGCTCTAGGATAGAAGTGGGCATGCGATCTATGCTGGCGGGTTTAATACACATTTCATTGAGACAGTAAAAGCGATCGCCTACTGGATTTAAGCCAGAGCCTTCCTCTTCGTATAGTTGGGCTTGTAACATCATGCGCTTTTGCACTGCATAGCGATCGCTGCTCAAACGTTGCCAAATTGCCTCAGTATCTTTAAACAATTCAAAGGGTTCGGTCAAAAAACCCAGGTGTCCCCCAACATTTACCGCCAATATAGGTATTCCTTCAGGGGCTAAATTTCTGGCGGCTGCTAAAATCGTACCGTCTCCCCCCAATACTACGGCTAAATCTATATTGACTGTAGAAGATGCCAAAAAAACAGGATAAGGATTATCTTTGATTCCACTGGGCCCGATCAAAACTTGACAATTGAGAGCCTCCAACTCTTTAGCGCATTTTTCTGCCCACTGCTTGCTGTTTTTAGACCCTGCTTTATAGGCAATAATTGCGCGTTTTAGTTCCACTATGTTTTTAAATCTGGATAATATTAATTAATTCTTTTTTATACTACAAAAACACGGTTGAATATGCTGTTAAAAATTTATGGCTTTTTGTAATTCACTATTAATATTGTCAAAGTACTCTTATCATTTTTTCAAATATGAGTTAAAATTCGCCCAACGACTTCCTGACAAAAAGGAGATAATTATATGTCTGCTCTTCGCAAACCAGCTTTTGAAACTCAATACTACGTTCCAAAACCACAATTACAGCCAAAACAAAATCGTAATCAAAAACTAGCTAATCAAAAACAAGGACAGCTTAAAAAAGTAGTTAAGAGTCGCAGTTTTCCTCAACAAAATAGACTACCTAAAAATCTTCATATCCTATCCTTATTGCAAAAAGGTTCTTTTGGTTTAGCTTTAGTTTCTATGGCAGCTAGTATCGGTTTATATACTTCTACCGTCCAAATACCCGAACTTTGGAGTCAAGAATATCGTAATTTAGAAAACTTGCAACGTCAGGAAAGAGAGCTGACTGCAATTAACGAAAAAATCAAGTATCAAATTGCTCACGAAGCTAGCAGAGATAACCGTCTTTCTATTTCCAAACCAGAATCTGCTGTGTTTGTCTATCCAGCAAAAGTCAAGCTTAAAAATAGTTTAGAAAACAAATCTGACAGAGTGGAAGTTGTTAATATCAAGCATAGTAGTTTGGGATATTGATTATTGCTCATGTCTCTCAAAACACCGATGAACTTACTACAAAAGCCCATTTTTAGGCTAAAGGAGATGTTTTGAAATTACTTCATCATCGCTTTTAGCTCAACCATATATTATTCAAAAAATTGAAAATATATTTTAGTTCATCAAGAAATAAATTTATATATAGTATGGCAGGGAATATATTGAACTTGCCTAAAATATTTTGTTTTTAAATACTCAGATAAACTTGCTATTAATAATGATTTAAACGCCAAATAACTCATGGCTTAATTTATGACTAGATCTAGATTCAAACTCCCTCTCCAATCAAGAAAAAATCAAAAAAAGGCGAAAGATACTAGATTTAATCGCTTACCATCTTCAAAAAAACATAAATTAAAATCAACCAAGGTTCAATCCACTAAACCCAAACAGGGTTTATTATTACGTTTGTTTTTGGTCTGGGGAGTATTGTTGTTGGGAACAATTGGATTAGCAGCCAGACTTTACTATTTACAGATCGTAAATCCGATAATTGTTTACGAACAAGCTCCCAAAGGAAAAAGACTAACACAGATAGCTCAAGATCAACAGACAGCAAAACTAAGTTTTTACATTCCTCGCCGTCAAATAGTAGATCGAGATCAAAATGTCTTAGCAACCGATCGCATTACTTACACTCAATACGTTCATCATCATTTGTTTAAGAGAAATTCTCAACCAGTACCCGCAGAAGAAATTGCTCAAGAATTATCAAGTATCATCGGAGGTAAAACTCCAGAAGAATATTTGGCAGTATTTAACCAGCAAGACTGGGGAATTCGTTTAGCAGGAGATCTACCAGAATCAGTCAAAGAAAAAATTGCAGCCATGAAAATTGATGGCTTGGATCTAAAGCAAAACTATACCCGCTTCTATCCCCATCGAGAAATGGCAGCCGAAGTAACGGGATACGTTAATCTAGACAGTAGCCGAACTCCTCAAGCAGGAGTAGAATATACCCAAAATAAACTATTAGAACGAGATCCTATTAGCTGGAAAATGAAGCGTAGCTTTAGCAACAACAAAGCCGTATTTCATCCAGGAGATTTAGAGCGATCGCAACCAATGTTTAATTTTGACGATCTTCGCCTGCAGCTAACCATCGATCTTCGCCTGCAGCAAATTGCTCGTAATGCTTTAGAAAAGCAGATGAAAGAATATGATGCAAAACGGGGAACTGTAATTGTAATGGACGTGCGAGATGGAGCGATCGCCGCTTTAGTATCCGAGCCTACTTACGATCCCAATACTTACTATAAATATGAAGACTTTAGCGTTTTTAAAAATTGGGCAGTTACTGACTTATACGAGCCTGGATCTACATTTAAGCCGATTAATATTGCTTTAGCTTTAGATGCTGGTGTAATTTCTCCCCACGACACTTTTGATGACACAGGAGAAATTCAAATCAAAGATGCTTTAGTACGCAACCACGACTTTTTGAAAAAAGGTGCGAGAGGTGAACTAACCCTACCTCAAATCCTGCAATATTCTAGTAATGTTGGCATGATCAAAGTAATGCGTAGAATCGATCCTCTAGACTACTATAAAGATCTGCAAAAACTTGGTATAGAAGACAAAGTCGAATTCGATATCCCTGGATACACTACAGGAAGACTCAAAAACGAAGTTGAGTT
>CAKZYI010000501.1 GCA_937884735.1 uncultured Pleurocapsa sp. | reverse complement strand
GACTAATGCTTAAGAGACTTGCTAACCCATGAAAAGATCTCAAATGGGTTCTATATAAGTCTTAGAGATCTTAGGAGTTTGAAACTCTTTTTGTGAAAAGGTTTCAGACGATGATGGCGACACGGGTGTCGTCGAAACGATCTTCCTGTCGCCTGAGCGATCCTGGTGTCGCTGAAGTGACACTGATTTCGTTGAAGCGATCTTGCTGTCGTCAGGCGATCCTGATGTCGCTAATTGTAAATCATGTTTGATTTCTGAGTTATTTTTACTTTGGTTTGCTGATTTAGATTTAAGACGATACTTGAATTTACTAATTACTAGCTCAATCAACTCTTCTTGTTGCAGCTTCACTAGAGCGCGTTGAACGCTACGACGACTTATTCCTAAATCTTCGGCGATTTTTTGAGTATCTGCCTCGACAAATTTACTCCCAAAAGGATCGTTCGTTTTCAGCCATAAATAGACTGCAAGCTCTGATTGAGTAAGAAGTTGATTGAGTTTAAGAAATTCTTGATGCTGAAGTGGATAAAACTTGCCTTGAACTTTTTCAGTAGACATAATGTAAGTAAACATAATTGTGTAGCGAATCAGTACCTCTTGAATTATTTCAAGAGGTACTACTTAGTTGAAAATGAAAAATTATTTAGACTTACTATTTCGTTTCTTTTTTTAGTTAGAAAGTAAAGAGGCTAAATATACTTGAATTGCCCATTGATGAGCTTGACGGTCGGCAATATTAGCAAACCAATCACGTATAAGTCCTTCGTGATAGCGAATAGTTCGAGAATTTAAATACTGAAAATGAATGCCCAAAGTCCAATGTTTTTTGCGATAGAGCTTCAAAGTATGTGTAGAAATTCCCAGAATCTTAGCTGCAATATTTTTGTTGACCCAGTTTTGACTGACTCCTGGTTCTGAAATTTGTTTTTTGATAATCGATGTCATGATGTGCTCTTTTTTGTAGTGTGCCGACACACATAACACATGACTCTCCTTAGTCAACTGCCTACTGAGCTAAGTTACATTTCACTAGGTCGAGTAAAATATAAGAATCACAGCGAAAGCTGTCTAACGGAGAGTGGAGTTTAACAGGGAAAGAAATTTTACTTTGGTCGGTAAACCCTATTGCCTCGGCTCTTTTTATTTAGTTGTTCGTGTTCAAATTGTTGAATCTTGTTTCAAGATACCACATCTTTTATTCAAAAAAATTAAAAAAGATGTGGCGACACATAAAAATATAGTTGAAGCTTAAAACTGACTCTGGCGTAAAATATTATTGTTACAATGACGATTGCTAAAAAAATATTGCTTAAGTTAACATTTGCCCCGCAAGACAGTGAGTAATACTTCTAAGACCATATCCAATAATCTTTTAGGAGAATTAATCAAAAAAATTAGGTCAATAAATAATTTGACCCAAGGTAAGTTTGGCAAAATTTTTGAGCCTTCAGTTACTCAGTCAACGGTAGCTCGTTGGGAAAAAGGAGAGCAGAATCCTGACAGAATACATTTCCCAAAAATCGCCTCATTGCTTAATTTATCCTTTGAAGAATTTATTGAATTCATTGAGCAACCAACATCCAAAATTGAAGATTTAGATATAGAAAATAAAGCTCTCACTTACAATAAACGGCATTTGTCAATGCTTAAAAAAGGAGTTAGGGCTTGGAATAGTTGGAGAAAAAAGAATCCAGATGTTATTCCTCAGTTATCTGGTATTTGCCTAAGAAATGGAGAATTTGATAATTTAGATGGGTATAATTTGAACTACGCTAATTTAGCTGGTTTTAGGGGTGTATTCATATCAATGCAAAATGCAAGCCTTATCGAAGCCAACATGGAAAAAGCAGAGCTTCAAGGAGGTTCTTTTATTGGCTCAAATTTTTCAGGAGCTAATTTAAGGAAGATCAATATTCAACATACTCGTTTTAATCGGGCTAATTTCAGAGAAACCAATTTATACAAAGCTTGCATATTAGATTCAGATTTCAAAGAAGTAAGTTTTGAAAAAGCTTGCATGGAGAAAATTTTATTTAATCGAGTAGATCTTTCTGGGGCAAATTTAAAGCAAGTAGATTTAGAATCTGCAAAATTTACTCAGGTACAATTAAGAGAAGCTAATTTAAACCAAGCCTCATTGAAAAAGGCTTTTCTTGATACCTGTTCTGTTTATGGTTCTACTTTTTTAGGAACTAATTTAGAAGACACAATAACTGAAAAAGTATTTATTTCACCTCAAGGATTTGAAGGGATTACCGTACAAGATCTTGCATTGGCACAATTTACTTGCTTAAAACTTTATCATCCTCTTTTGACACAAAAATTTGTTGCTTCTTATAATATTGAGCATAATTTTGTGAAATATGCTCAACTTTTAGTCAATAGATATGGAAGATATAAGTATAAGAAAAACAGTGGTTCTTTTACTTTTTTTAAAACAAGTAAAATCAACCCAATTGATATATTTGTCAACATAGATAGAGTTGACAGTGATTTATACGAAGTTAATATTTATAAATACAATAACCAGAAAACTGAGAGAGTGTTAGTTATTAGAAACAATATAGTTGAAAGTTATTTCTCTCTCAAAGATATTATCATGCTAAAACGAGTATTTCAATATACTAAAAAAGAGCAAAAAGATAAATTCGAGCGAGCAATGTCAATAGCTCAAAAAATTCTTGATACAACTCAAGAGAATATGCTTGTTGATAAAAAATATGTAGTTAAGAATAATAATAACGAGGAAATAGCAATTTGCCAAATAACTGGAGTTCTATATGAAAATGAAGATGTAGAAGAAGAAATAGCTAAAGGAAAAATAATTAATAACAGGTTAGAGATGGTTAGATCTTCTTTAAGTAACGATCAACTTGTAGATCTTCAAAATATTTTGCTAAATTTGATCGTGTAGACAAATACTTTTTATTCAAGCCAGTCGGCGAAGCGAATCGGGCGTGCGAAGAGGTATTAGACATCTTAACAAATATCTCAGCGAACCATCGCAGCCCGACGACTGGCAACTATTTACTCCTCCGAATCAGACCATTGCTCTTCAATAGTTTGTTCACTATTATTCTTAGATAAACCTGGTAACGATATAAATTTCTTAGCGCGAACAGTGAATTTTCTTGGCTTTAATTTAATCGGAGCGCAATACTCAGCGATCTTCAAATAGCCTCGAAGATCTGGTAAATTAGCTATTTGGTCGGGCATCACAGCATAACCTTCCCGTAGCTGTTCGTTAAAACCATCAGTCCTACCATTGCCACTCCTACCAGTATGGCGCGAACGACTCTGATTTTCTGCCGTATAACGATACTCCTGTCTGCCGATAATCTTTGCCATTGTTTCTGCTGTCTGAGGATCAGCACAGCCTAAGATCAGCTTAGTTTTAGCCGACATTCCGCAGAAAAATTTAAGAGAGTAGATAATATTGACGACAAAAAGAACTGAAGAACTGAAGAATGTAACTTCGCTCACTGGTAAGATTGCTAATTTGTTTAACTGCACCAAAAGAAACAAGATGAACAGACATGAAACATTGAAATACCCATCGTAAGGTAGGAGATGCAGTAGGTTTGCCTAATTGATTAGGAATAGTTTGTCCTGCTTGGTACAGTTTATCTAATGCTCTGCCAAGACAATCATCATTTAGATGTTCGGGTAGTATTCCTTCTCCCAGTAGATGTTCTGTTGCTTTTCCTTCAAAAAACCTTTCAACTAAATACAAAGGTGAACTAATCATTCCCAACCCATTGAGAATCATTGCTTTAACTGCTTTTCCTGTTGTCACTATCTGGTTTCCATGTTGGGGGATCATTTGCTCTATTTCTTCGACTAAGCCCATTTCATCGATGATTCCTGCAATAATGCCACAGTGATCTATGTCTTTTACTTTAATTTCTGGTGTTGATGATGTCATGATTTTCAACATACCATCAACTCTTTAATTTATTTCGGCTGATTAAATACCTTTACTTTCCTACCGTCAATAATTATTCACTCTCTCTCTAGTTTCTGCGGAATGTCGGTTTAATAGCAGAAATATCACGATAAAAGTCATGATAAAGCTAGCAGAGATAAGTTTGAAGTAGCCAAACTTATCTACCAGTTTTTCCGACACATAAGGCAAAATCATTACTGGATGTTCGATGAGGAATAATGCCACTTTTACATTGTTCATTCCCCACGAAACTAATAAAAGTAAGGCAATCATAATAGATATTGCTATTAGAGAGCTGTTGGAATTATTATTTTTGGCTTTCATTATCTACCGATTGTTCTGGAGTGAGTTTGAGTACGATTTTGATTGAGGTGCTGCTGCATCTCGTTATTTCTGGCTTGTATTTGGCGGTCTATTTCTGTAACGGTAAAAGTGTTTCTGACCGTAGAGTTGTCTCGATTGAAAACAAGTTGTTTACCCTGATAGGTGATGCTTAAAGAATTCTTATCTCGTTTAATTTCTGTTCCATCTGCTGACTTATAGTTCTTAATATGAAAATTATCAGGGTTCAGAACTTCTTGGCTTTCAACTAGATACTTAGCCGAAACAAGTAATTTAAACTCTTGTTCTCTCGTCGATGTTGTTGATAACTGTCGGTCGAGTTTTTGTTTCATAATTAGATTGAGAGCATTTTCTTGCCCTCGCGATTTTTCAATTGATAATCCTAAAGCTTTAGTGCTAGCGGTATAGACTTTAAATTCCTGTTTGGCTCTAGAGGCTGCGACATAAAAACTTTCTTTTCCTACAGTGAGGGATTTACCCGAACCCGCAGCATAGATGCAGTAATTGGCTGTTTTACCCTGACTGCTGTGAACTGTATCGACATAGCGGTAGTCAGAATAGAGGAGAGCATCAGAGTGAACTGTCTGAGTTTTTCCCTTTGTCTTTATTTCTATTTGCCCATTAGTTTTAAAGCCCAACACGGTGAATTGCTGTCCATTAATTTGCTTCTTCTGATTGTGATAATGGTTGCGGGTGAATTTCATCTGTTCTCTACAGCGAAGTTCGCGAGTCTCTGATTGAAATACCGTTCGGTCTTTGTAAGTATTCAGTTCCAAATCTTGTTTATTGCCAAGACTATCTCTAAGAATCAGGGTTTTAGTCTGGATGTCCATAGCATCAACTCGATAGTAAATATCTTTCTTAAACCTGACAGTGTTATGACCAAATTTATACATCTCCCACCTGATAACTACTGGCTTGAGTAAGGCTAAATTCATCTAAGTTTTGAGGTTTGAGAATGTTTATTTGCTGGGATTCCTGACCAAGTTTTCTCTGGTTGATTAAACCTTGACGCACCTGTTTGGTAAGTGCTGATTTTTAGTTATTAGTTTCAGCTAAAATTAATGTCTGCGTTTAAGTTTTAAGATCCCTCTCTAAGTAATCACTGACTACAGCCTTTAATCTCAGACTATCGATGGGTATCTGCTTGATACTGCCTTGTTCGTTAAGCTTTTGATATCCCTGATTTATCTCTCCTGCTGATAAAAGATCTACTACTTCCTTTAGCTGAATATTCTGCTGTCTGACATTTTCGTCGATTCTAATTGTCGGTAATTTAGCTTTGTCTTGAAGCAGTTTAAAAGGTGAGCCAGCCTGTACCGCAGCCAGTTGTTTTGTATCGCCGATTAAGAGTATACGAGAGTTTGTTTTTTGACCCCTCTCTAGCAAGTTTTTCATTTGGCTAC
>CAKZYI010000500.1 GCA_937884735.1 uncultured Pleurocapsa sp. | reverse complement strand
CCTTTATCAAGATGATGATAGTATTAAATTTGCATTACCACCATCTTTCTGGAAAGGATTAGGTATTGGCAAAACTAATGCAAAAGGTTTTATCTCCATATCCGAAAATTAAAAACGCTGTTAGAGGGTGTTTGAGAAGTTGTTTTCTATACAAGTCGCTTCTCAATTCTGCCCCCCTTGCCACCCGAATTTAGAGGGAATCCAACTCAAAGTCCCCCAGCCTTGGGGGATTTAGGGGGCTTGTAAGTGACGCTTTATACTTCTAAAACATCCTCTTATACCTTTTGTTGATAAGTTCAAAATCTTTCATTTGTCATTATCACCTCAATCATCTACAAAGATTGTTTTAGTGTGAAGTATGTCCATATTATTTATTTTGTTAGTCTGTACCTCGTTCTTAAAAGTTTTAAATTCTGTTGTTTTCATTTTTTCGTGTTGCGATAGTTGTGTTTGATAATCGTCAAAATCTTATGAGAAAAAACTAACTCCAGTCGGCGATCGCAATTTTGCCAATAGTTCTACCTTTTTCAAGTCGCTGATGAACATCCCGTAAGTTTTGAGCATTAATAGGTTTGATTACATCATTGCAAGTTGAGATAATCACACCGTCTTCAATCAATTGACTCAACTCATTAAGCAACTTACCTTGCTCTGCCATGTCTTCCGTTTGATACATCGATCGCGTAAACATAAATTCCCATACCAAGCCAGCACTCTTACTTTTTAGAGTATCCATAGCTAGTGGTTGTTCGTTGTCCACAATGCAACAAATTGTGCCTTGGGGTTTTATTGCTCTTGTCATAGCTTGCCAGTGTTCATCGGTATGACTCAAGCACAAAATATAATCGACATCCTGATAACCAATTTTCTCGATCTCTTCTGCTAGATCGTGGCGATGATTGACTACTTCATCCGCACCCATTTTCTGACACCAAGCGGTAGTTTCGTCACGAGAAGCCGTAGCAATTACCTTAAGTTTGGCTAGTTTGGCTAATTGAATGGCGATTGAACCGACTCCTCCCGCACCATTGACAATCAAAATTGATTTATCCGCATCTGCACCATTGCGATCGATATTCAATCTTTCAAATAGTGCTTCCCAAGCAGTAATAGAAGTCAGGGGAAAAGCTGCTGCACGAGCAAAATCTAGATTCTTAGGTTTGCGTCCGACAATTCGCTCATCTATTAACTGAAACTCGCTGTTGCTACCAGGACGAGTAATATCTCCTGCATAGTAAATCTCGTCTCCTGGCTTAAATCCTGTTACCTCATCACCCACTTCTACCACCACACCCGCAGCATCCCAGCCCAGAATTTTAGGTTCGGATTCTACTTTATCTTTCGGTGCGCGGACTTTATAATCTACTGGATTAACGGAAATCGCTTTAACTTCTACCAGTAAATCTTTGCCTTTGGCTGTGGGTTTGGGTATTTCAACATCTAATAGGCTATTTTCGTTTTCTATGGGTAAATATTGCTTTAAACCAACTGCTTTCATGGTTTTTTTCTCCAAGTTTTAAATATTATTAGCTTTGCGTCTTTCTAATTACACGAATCGAACGCGATCGCTTCTTGAGCTAAGATGGAATCACCTCATACTTCCCCTCTGTACGCACGTATATGATGCACTCCTGTTCTGTTTCGCACGAAACCTGATGCACCGATTCTTCTTTCGAGCCGAAATAACTGCCTGGCTCTAAGGTTTTCTCCTCTGTTTCCCCAGGAACTTGGTATTGCGATCGCCCCTGTACTACTACAGCGCGGAAAGTTGAGCCATTGCTGCGTATCTTGCCCGTAAATCCAGGTGATAGCTTAACCAGAGTTCCATTTAACTCGCTATCCTGCGGATTGCCCCAGAGAAAGGCTACCTTTGCTTCATCGGCAGGAGCAGACATTTCAGTGCGATCGATCCAGGTGATGTTTGATGCGTCTAGCCAAACGATATTTGATTTGTCCACATTAATCGGCTTCTCTTCACTACCAAAGGCTTCCTCTGTAGGAAGGACGAGATATGGTCCTTCATCAATCTCTATGTAGGCAATGTTGTTGCTGTCATCAGCAGAAGTAATATGTACATCTCCTGCTGGCTGCGTCCAGAAAGAACCTGCTGGTAGCCACATATTCTCGGCATTAGGGTCGTAATTGTGAACGAGTCCACTAATGACCATCCCTCGATAGGTAACATTATGAATGTGGGGTGGTGACGAGAAACCATCTACAAACTTAACCAGAAAGCCTGACGCTCCAGAATTAGTGCGATCGCCCCAAAGATTACCAGCCTGAGGGCTTTGGTCGCCACGGGCGGGATTGAGGGGACTCCACTCAACTTGGGACGTTAAGACGACTTCGGGTTTCGGATCGACGCTTTGGGATGCAACCTGCGTGCTACCCCAGACGGTTATAAAAATTGCCAGTGCGAGTGATATGAAAGTTCTAATGTTTTTCATTTTCTTGACTCGTTCGAGCTTTTCACCTGTTGTAATAATTTCCTTTAGTTTCCACGTTTATTATTTATTTGCTTCAACATTTAAATGTCTTTAGCTTTTTTTGTCTCATGAGACGTTAACCAACTTTGGGTTACTTCATCTAATGACTCGTTACATCGACTGACCTTGTAGTCAAGTTCTGCAATAATGTCATTTGAAAAACGCAATGAATCTAAAGTTTGCAGTTCCTCTTTTGTTAACAAGGATTTTCGATCTGCTCTGAGAAGTAGAACAGCTCTATCGACAGTCCCCAAAAGTCCTTTAGGCTCTCTTATCTCGCGAATCTGGTAACGGTAGTGTAAAAACTGAGGTTTCCACAACGGAACTACGACCCACTCCTTGTGTTCTACTGCTCGCTCAAATGTGCCGAAACATTCCTCTTCTGTACCAGTAAGAAACCTATAGCCTACTTCGTTAAGATCGTACTCATCCATCATTTCAATTGAAAAGCGAGTAATTCCAGCTCCAGGGTTAATCCCCTGGATAGTAGATTTCATTTTTTGAGTAACGCCAGGTTTTAGAAGGTCAGAAACCTCAGCAACATCTTCAACAGGTACATAATCGGGTACACCCCATAATGCATAAGGCTTATAGTGCAGACCAAGTTCGATAAGAGGTATAGTTTCTTCTACTTCTGATTTATACTCGCCATGACTCGATGGCAGCCAAGCGGAAGTTAACAGATCGATCTCTCCTGCTTTTAGTTTTTTAAAGTTCTCTTCATGGGGCGAGTAAACTCGACCTACCTCAAAACCCATACTCTTTAAGACATTAGCCACTAAAGACCCTGCAACGTGATGGAAAGAGAGGTCGGTTACACCGATAGTAACTTTTTTTGACATGATTTGTTCTCCAGTATTATTGGCGTAACCAGCAACTAATGTGCTGTTGATTACACTTGGCGATTAAAAACTTTCAGCTTGCTCCCAAATTGCTTACTTGTTCCTGAAAAGGTTAGTCACATTTCACAACGACCTTTCCAAAGTGACTGCCCGATTTTTGATACTTATAAGAATCAGCAGCCTCGTCGAATTCAAAAACGCGATCGATGACAGGCTTAAGAGAGTGATTGGACAGAGCATCGTGAAAACGCGATTGCATGGCTTTACTACCTACGTAAATACCAAAGATGCGTAAGCTTTTCATAACGATAGGCGTGGGATTCACTTTGCCGTCTAATCCTGAAAGCACACCAATCGAACTAATAACGCCACTCACCTTTACTGCCCTCATCGATTTCTCCAGAGTTCCCGCCCCAACTACTTCCAACACCAGATCGACACCTTTATTGTCGGTAAGCTTTAATACTTCATTATCCCAATCAGAAATCGTGCGATAATTTATGGTGTGAGTAGCTCCCATTTTCTTGACTCGTTCGAGCTTTTCATCCGAACTGGATAGAACAATTGTTTTGAGTCCCTTGGCAACCGCTAATTGAAGAGCAAAGATAGAAACGCCCCCCGTCCCCTGAATCAAAACGGTTTGACCTTCTTTAACAGGTTGGCTATGCTCGAACAAGGCGTGCCACGCTGTAAGACCAGCACAGGGTAAAGTAGAAGCTTCTTCATAAGTCAGATGGTCGGGAAAAGAAATGAAGCTTTTCTCATCACCGACAACAAATTCAGCTAACATACCATCGGTGTTACCTCCACCTCTGGCGATGCCATTAATATCGAGATCGATACTCCCTTCAATCCAAGTAGGGAAAAACAAACAGACAACAATACCATAGGCTGTAAAAGCAAAAAAGGAGAACATTGATATAAACAAAATCAACCCAAAGAGAAAGACAAAGAAAACAAATTTTGAAAAAAAATACCAAAACAAACACAAAAAACAAACAAAAATATT
>CAKZYI010000499.1 GCA_937884735.1 uncultured Pleurocapsa sp. | reverse complement strand
ACTTGCTGGTGCGGTATTGGGTTTATATTTTGGTGGTATTGGTGCGGTTAAGTTGCTAGGAAAATAAAAATCATCGATCTAACTGCGATCGCTTATAGGATTTACAGTGCAAAATAAAGTAGCGTGGGATTGTCTGCGTAAAATCGTTGCAGGAAAGTTAGGCGCGATCGCATTTTCCAAGGTTTTCTTCACCACTTCCGCTTTGTGATTTCCTCCCGCAAGACAATAGATTTTCTTGGCAGCGCAAATTGTGGGAATGGTCAAGGTATAGGCATATTGGGGAACAGCTTCTAAATTAGAAAAATAGCCACCGTTTACTTGCTGTTGGCGAGTTTTAGCTTCTAGCCTTACCAGCTTCACTGTCTTAGGATCGTCAAAATCCGCTAATCCAGGCTCATTGAAGGCAATATGCCCGTTATCACCAATACCTAATAAACAAAGATCGATCACCTGTTGCTGTAATAGTTTACTATAGCGATCGCACTCTGCTAATGGTTGAGCTGCATCTCCTTGAAGATAATTAAAAATACGAGGCTTAACTCGCTGTTCTACTTTGTGGTACAAATAATAGCGAAAACTGCCAGGATGTTCTGCTTTAATACCTAAATATTCGTCTAGGTGAAACAAAGCAATTCTTGACCAATCCAAGTTTTTATTTGCTGCAATTTTATTTAAAAACTGTAGCTGAGAATTGCCAGTAGCCAAAATAATGCTTACTATTTCTTGATGCGTTAATAGTGACTGTAAATATTTTATAGCCAGGGTTGCTGCGTCTTCAGTGAGCTTTTCGGTAGAATTGGCAATTCTTACTGACAAATTGTCAACTTGAATAGCTTGAGTGTCTGGGAGAGATGGTAAAGTACGATCTGGCATAGGAAAGCAAATCTATTCTAAAAGTAAAACCATGAGCAATATATCCGATATAAGCGTAAAAACCATCGATGGCAAAGAAGAAAAATTTGCCGACTATAAAGGTAAGGTGTTGTTGATTGTTAATGTCGCTTCTTACTGTGGTTATACTCCTCAATATAAGGGACTAGAACAGTTAAACCAAGACTACGGCGACAAAGGTTTAAAAGTAATGGGTTTCCCCTGTAACGATTTTGGCGCACAAGAGCCAGGAACAAACGAAGAAATCGCTAAATTTTGTGAAACTAGTTATGGTGTCAACTTCGACTTGTTTGATAAAGTTCATGCCAAAGGTGCTGACAAACATCCTTTATATCAAACTCTCACTTCCTCGGTTGAACCTCAAGGAGATGTTGCCTGGAATTTCGAGAAGTTTTTAATTGATAAACAAGGCAATGTTGTTGCTCGTTATAAAAGTGGAGTTACCCCAACTTCATCCGAATTAATTGGTGCAATTGAAGCAGAATTAGCTAAATAAATAATATTTAAAATTGAGTTTTAAGGCGATTGTTTTTTTTAAGCGATCGCTTTTTTTATGTAGAAATACTTAAGTATAAAAATAACATTTTTAGATAAGCGATCGAAAACACTGCGCTTTATAGCGATGTAAGTTAATTCCATAAAAGTTATAAAGAGAAAATATTGTTATTTGAATTATTTTTTATACAAACATTAATTCAAAAACTTTGTAGCTCACAATCTCTATTAACTCAAATTAAAATTATGGCTGAAAATCAGATTTATGGAACAGAAGGTAAAGATTTTATATTAGACACTATTGTTCAAGATGAAATATTTGCTTTAGGTGGAAATGATGAAATAGAAACCACCAATGGTGATGACATTATTCATGGTGATGCAGGAATAGATAAACTAATCATCAATCGCTCTTCTGACTATGAAGATATACCTTTTTTTCTGCAAAGTTATGACAACTATAGTGGCGATGGTAACTTAGAAGTAAGCTTGTCTGGAATTCCTAATTACAGCTATATAAGTTTTTACAGCATTGAAAAATTTGAATTTTTTGCTGGAAGTGGTAATGATTCAATTGATACTAATAATTATTACTCAGATGATAGGGTAAATGC
>CAKZYI010000498.1 GCA_937884735.1 uncultured Pleurocapsa sp. | reverse complement strand
CGTTGTTGTAAATCGTAAATTAGCCCTCTGTGTTTGTTTATCTTTTTATTATGCTCGCGTTCTTGTTCGTTCATTCTTTATACTGCTATTAGGTTTTATTTTAGGGAGTCTTTGAGATTTTTTTGTTCTCAAGGCTCTCTTTCTAGTTTATAGCAGTTATATTTGTAAGGCGATCGCATTTATGGAATTTAATAGAGTAAAGCGATCGCAGTATAAGTGTGAAAGTAAAATAGATAGAAGCGAGTAACTATCTAGAAAATAAGCGATCGCATTATAAAAATGATTGAATTTGAATACTTAACAGATAAAGATGGTAAACCAAAGATGGTAGTTATTCCGATTAAGGTTTGGCAGAGAATAGCTACAACAGAAACCGTTTCTGAAGCCGAACTATCAGAAGGAATAGAAGACTATTGTCTAAATAAAGCAATGGATGAAGCGAAAGACTCTGCTTTGTTGGATCGTGCAGCAGCTTTAGAATTTCTGGAGGAGTAAATTGTAGGTTGAATATCGACAGCTTTTCTTGAAAGATTTAAAGAAATTAAAAAAACAACCTATATATCAAAGAGTTTTTGACTCAGCTTTTGATACTTTGCCTAATGCGGAAGACTTACTAAATATTAGCAGCGTTAAAGCGATGAAAGGTTATCCTAATCAATATCGTACTCGTATCGGCGATTATCGAATTGGTATTGAAGTATGTGGCGATAGCGTGGAAGTAATGCGAGCACTTCACAGGAAAGAATTCTATCGTTATTTTCCTTAAAAAGATCGGATTGATGAGAATTGAAGAGTAAGGCGATCGCTATTTGATTAAATCAAGCTAAAACCAACTTAACTGCTGGTAGTGATTTGCCTTCTGCCTGAAACTGTAAAATTAATTCTTCCATTACATCTAAACCATTTTGCAAGGCTAATTGATAAGTATCTCCATGAGTAACAGGCTGCATAATCTCATCGGCAAAATCAGGAAGATAAGCTAAATAGGATTCATCTTCTTGACTCCAAGCGATTGTAATTTGATACTTATAATTCATTTTTGGCTTTTTCAATAGCTTTTTTCACCTGTTTTTCTGAATATGCTTAGCATCCGATCCGTCTTTTCCAGGCAAGTTTACTCTTATTGTAGTCCCTGGATATTCGTAGATGGCATGACTTCCCTTACCTCGTTTTGGCACTAACTTAAATCCTGCCTCAAGCAGCGTTGCTTTTAATTCACGAATTTTCTTAAGCAAATTGCTGATTTTTTAATTTTATTCGACTTCAGTATACTATTGAGATCGCACCTTTTTTAGTTGAAGAGTAAGGCGATCGCATTTTTAGAAATTAGCTTGAAGTAACATAAGGTTTAATTTCCGCTAAAACGTCCCCTAAGTTTCGTTTAGCTTCCATAAGTTCGTAAACATTTTGCAATCTGAGAAAATATCCGTCAGATAATCCAAAAAAACGACATAATCTTAAATCCGTATTTGCCGTAACTCTTCGCGTACCATTAACTATGGCATGAATACGATTCGATGGTACGCCTATCGCTTTTGCTAGAGCGTTTTGACTCATACCAATTTCTTCGAGAAATTCTTCTTTAAGAATTTCACCTACTTTGGGATTGTTTAATAGTTGCTCATTCATAGTTTGCTTTGATAAAAGAATTAGTGATAATCAAAAACTTCGACATCATTTACTTTGCCATCATTCCAAACAAAACATATTCGCCACTGGCGATCTATTCTGATACTGTATTGTCCTTTTCTATCTCCTTTTAGTGCTTCTAATTTATTACCTGGAGGATTACGTAAATCAACAATAGTTTGCGCTGCATCTAGCTGACGTAGTTTTCTCAAAGCCTTATTTTGAATATTTTCTGGCAGTTTTGACGAACGAAGACCATTCCAAATACGCTTTGTTTCTTTGCATTTACAAGATTTAATCACAGCTATTGCTGTTTTATATGTGATACGTATTAAGTATAACTTTAAACTAGAAAGCGATCGCACCTGTAGAAATTGAAGAGTAAAGCGATCGTAGTTTGTTGTTTATTTCAAATGTTGCGGTTGTTGTTAATGACTAGCCCCACTTAAAAATAGCTGAACCCCAGGTCAAACCCGCACCAAAACCAGATGCAGC
>CAKZYI010000497.1 GCA_937884735.1 uncultured Pleurocapsa sp. | reverse complement strand
AGGCACGGGATCACTCAGATAAGGTTACAATTTGGGGGGACTTTGATGCCGATGGCATTACTTCTACTAGCGTTTTGTGGGATGGATTAGGACAGTTTTTAGCCCAACATTTGCAGCTTGATTATTATATTCCCAACCGTATGACCGAATCTCATGGTTTAAATTGCCCTGGGATAGCAAGATTGGCAGAGGCGGGGACAAGATTAATTGTTACTTGCGACACTGGTAGTACCAACTTAGAAGAGATTGCTTACGCTACGGAATTGGGTATCGATATTATCGTTACGGATCATCATACTCTACCCGAATCCCGCCCTGAAGTTACCGCCATTATTAATCCTCGCTATTTAGCTAAAGATCATCCTTTATATAGTCTTTCTGGAGTAGCAGTAGCCTATAAATTAGTCGAAGCACTATATGAAACTTTGCCCGATATTCCCCAACAGCCACTAGAAAATTTATTAGACTTGGTTGCCATTGGCTTGGTTGCCGATTTAGTAGAGTTAAAAGGAGACTGCCGTTATTTAGCCCAAGTAGGTATTAAGCAACTACAGAAACAAGTCAAACCAGCTACAATGACCCGTCCTGGGGTAGCTAAGTTACTCAGCTATTGTAAACGAAATGGCGATCGCCCTACGGATATTTCTTTTGGTTTAGGACCTAGAATCAATGCTGTTAGCCGCATTCATGGCGACGCTAGTTTTTGTGTGGAGTTACTTACTAGCAAAGATCCTCAGCGTTGCAGTCAGTTGGCGGAAGAAGCGGAATTGGCTAATACTCGCCGCAAGTCCTTGCAAAAGGATACTATCAACCGCGTTACTAAAAAATTACAGCAGTTAGATTTATCTACTACTTCGGTAATTGTTCTCGAAGATCCCCAATGGCAAGGGGGTGTCTTGGGTTTGGCTGCGGGACAAATCGCCCAAGAATATGGTCGTCCTACGGTTTTATTAAGTAGCGGTGGGAATAATGACAATGAAGAAGTATATGCGCGAGGATCGGCAAGATCGGTAAATGGCATCGATCTATATCAGTTAGTCAAATCTCAGTCAGATTTATTACATCGTTTTGGAGGGCATCCTTTTGCGGCGGGATTAAGTCTGCCTATGGCTAACCTCGATTTATTTAAACAAGGAATAAATCAGCAGTTACGACAACAGGCAGATATAGCTCAAATGCGACCTCAAATTGATATTGATTTGGTTGTTTCC
>CAKZYI010000496.1 GCA_937884735.1 uncultured Pleurocapsa sp. | reverse complement strand
AAAATGCAGGGACACTGCAGAAACGAGAAACGTCGAATAAAAAAAAAATGGACACACAACTTTGACTCCTACCCCATTTGGCCAATCTGCCAGCAAACAGTACTAAGGATATTGGTTTTACTCACGAAGATTTCGCTGCCCTCCTCGACAAATATGACTATCATTTTAGCCCTGGAGATATAGTAGCAGGAACAGTTTTTAGTATGGAACCAAGGGGTGCTTTGATTGACATTGGTGCAAAAACAGCAGCGTATATTCCCATTCAAGAAATGTCAATTAACCGAGTTGACAATCCCACTGAAGTTCTACAAGCAGACGAAACTAGAGAATTCTTTATTCTTACTGACGAAAACGAAGACGGTCAGCTTACCTTATCTATAAGACGTATTGAATACATGCGTGCTTGGGAAAGAGTTCGACAGTTACAGCAGGAAGATGCTACGGTACGTTCCAACGTTTTTGCTACTAACCGTGGTGGTGCATTAGTTAGAATAGAAGGCTTAAGAGGTTTTATTCCAGGCTCCCACATAAGCGCGAGGGAAGCTAAGGAAGACTTAGTGGGTGAAGATTTACCACTTAAGTTCTTGGAAGTAGATGAAGAACGCAATAGACTAGTCCTAAGCCATCGCCGAGCATTAGTAGAGAGCAAAATGAACGGTCTCGAGGTAGGTCAAGTTGTCAAGGGGTCTGTACGTGGTATTAAGCCTTACGGTGCGTTTATTGACATTGGTGGGGTTAGCGGACTGTTGCACATCTCAGAAATATCTCACGATCACATTGATACCCCCCACAGCGTGTTTGGTGTCAATGATGAACTAAAAGTAATGATTATTGACTTAGATGCAGAAAGAGGTCGTATATCTCTCTCTACTAAGCAACTTGAGCCAGAACCAGGCGACATGCTCAAAAACAGAGAAATCGTATTTGAGAAAGCTGAAGAAATGGCTGAAAAATATCGTCAGAAATTATTAGCCGAAGCAGAAGGAATCTCCTTAGAAGAAGCAGCAGGAGAAATTACCCCCGCAACCGAAGAGCCAATAGTAGAAGAAGTGGTGGAAACAACTGAAGAGTCTGCAGCAGAAGCTGGCGAAATTGTTGAACAAGCAGTAGAAGCAGTAACGGATGTAGTAGAAAACGTAGTAGAAACAACTACTTCTGTAGTTGAAGGAACAGTTGAAGCCGTAGAAGAAACGGTAGAAAATGTTGTCGAAGCAATCAAAGGTGATAGCTAAAAGAGGTTGAAGTTCAGAAGAATCAGAAGCAGTAAATTAATTACGTGAAGAAGATATCGCCGAACAAATCTTAGACGCAACAAAAAGCAATGAGCTTGAGGGCTTTTGTTTTATTAACAAGTAAAATCTATTGAGAGGGAATTGACCCTCTCTTTTTTTCATCGATTAATTGATTGGAGAGAAATTTTGTCTACTAGGATATCTCCAGTCGAACGCACAATCGCCTGCAGGGGCGTAAGATTTGAGAATATAGCCGCAGTTATCTTTGATAAAGATGGAACTTTAGAAAACTCTTTATCATTTTGGCGAGAAATAGGCATTCAAAGAGCGCGTCTAATCGATGCTCAAATACCAGGAGTAGGAGAGCCATTGACAATGGCTTATGGCATTCAAGATAACACTTTAGATCCCACAGGTTTACTGGCTGTTGGTAGTCGTCAAGAAAATGAAATAGCTACTGCGGCATACATAGCTGAAACAGGACGCAGTTGGCAAGAAGCAAAGAAAATTGCTCAAGAAGCCTTTACAGAAATATTGGAATCAAAATATCTAACTAAAACAGCCGAATCTGCTCCCATATTTCCTGAAGTTAAAAATATGCTTCAATCTTTCAAAAATTCGGGATTAAAGTTAGGAATCCTTTCTGCTGATTCTACAAAAGGAGTAGAGGGATTTGTTGCCAATCATGAACTACAAAACTACATCGATCTGAGTATGGGGGTAGAACAAACACTCTTCAAACCCAATCCGCAACTCTATATCAATGCTTGTAATGTCTTAGATATAGCCCCTGAAAAAACCTTAATGGTGGGGGATTCTCAAGCCGATATTCACATGGCAAAAGCAGCAGGAGCGAAGGGAACTATCGGTATCAATCGCTATACTAATTCCCTTTCTCTTTCAGCAGATGTTCAAATTTTAAATTTATCAGAAATGCAAATTTTGTAATCATTAAAGTAAACCTGTATTATGGAATTTATGCTGGGATGTCTAGGTTAAAATTCTGCAAACCTATACTTATTTAATCTCTTTGAGAGGACTATACAAAATTGTCTCGTAATTATTTATTTACTTCCGAATCAGTCACAGAAGGTCATCCTGATAAAATCTGTGATCAAATTTCCGATACCATCTTAGATGCGTTGCTCACTCAAGATCCTCTAAGCCGTGTTGCAGCAGAAGTGGTGGTCAATACAGGCTTGGTTTTAGTTACTGGAGAGATAACTACCAAAGCTGAAGTCAACTATGTCGAATTAGTGAGAAAAAAAATTGCTGAAATTGGCTTTACTAATGCCGAAAATGGTTTTTCAGCAGATAGTTGCTCTGTATTAGTTGCTCTGGACGAACAGTCTCCAGATATTGCTCAAGGAGTAACTTCTGCACAAGAACAAAGAGAAAACCTAAGCGATAGTGAATTAGACCAAATTGGTGCGGGCGACCAGGGAATAATGTTTGGGTTTGCTTGTAACGAAACTCCTGAATTGATGCCGATGCCCATTAGCTTGGCTCACCGTATGTCTCGTCTTCTAGCGCAGGTGCGAAAACAAGGAGGACTATCTTATCTACGTCCTGATGGTAAGACTCAGGTTTCAGTCAAATACCAAGATGGTAAACCTGTAGGTATTGATACTATTCTTGTTTCTACTCAACATACTGAAACTATTGGTGATATTTCAGAAGGTAGTGCCGTACAGAAAAAAATACATGAAGATCTTTGGTCTTCGGTAGTCCAACCTGTATTTGCCGATTTAGAAATTAAGCCTGATAGTGATACTCGCTTTCTAGTTAATCCCACGGGAAAGTTTGTAATTGGTGGGCCACAAGGTGATTCGGGTTTGACTGGTCGTAAGATTATTGTAGATACTTACGGTGGTTATTCTCGTCATGGGGGAGGTGCGTTTTCAGGAAAAGATCCTACAAAAGTAGATCGTAGTGCTTCTTATGCTTGTCGTTATGTAGCAAATAATATCGTAGCGGCTGGTTTAGCTGATAAATGCGAAGTACAGGTGAGCTATGCTATTGGTGTTGCCAGACCAACTAGTATCTTTATCGAAACTTTTGGTACAGCAAAAGTAGCAGAAGAAAAGCTTTTAGATTTAGTTAGACAACATTTTGAATTACGCCCTGCAGGGATTATTCAAACTCTTAACTTGCGTAATTTACCCCAAGAAAGAGGTGGTTGCTTTTATCAAGATGTAGCTGCCTATGGTCATTTCGGAAGAGATGATTTAGATTTACCTTGGGAAAAAACTGACAAAGCAGCATTATTAAGAGATTTGCTTCTATCTGCAGCGTAAAAATCGATCGCCAACTAAAATTATCTTTAAAAGCTAATGTAGAGGAATGTAGGGAGTTCATACACGCAAAAACTCTGATATTGTTACGAACCCCTGACTAATTTTATCCAGCTTCAATTGGATAAAATTAGTCTTGCATTCTATCTATAGTGCGATATTGAATTGCTTCTGCTAAATGATGAGTCTTCAAATCATGCTCCCCTGCCAGGTCAGCAATAGTACGAGATACTTTCAAAACTCGATCCATTGCTCTGGCAGATAGACCCAGCTTGCGTATTGCTCCTTCTAGTAAATTGCGGCTACTATCATCCAAGACGCAATATTCTCTCAGATGCTGCGATCGCATTTGAGCATTACAGCTGACAACTGTATCCTTAATGAATCGTTGTTCAGCTATGTTTCTAGCAGCTACTACTCTATTCCTGACAGCTTCCGAGTCTTCTCCTATAGATTGTCTGGTCATCTCTTCTGGTTTGAGGCGATTAACTGCCACTTGTAGATCGATTCTATCCATCAATGGTCCTGAAAGCTTTCCCCAGTAAGATTCTCTTTGTCGAGGTGAACAGGTGCAATTTTGAATCGGATCGCCAAAATATCCACAAGGACAGGGGTTAGTACTAGCAACTAAGGTAAACTGAGCTGGAAAAACTACCGATTGACGAGTGCGAGAAATAGTTACCCGACCATCTTCTAAAGGTTGGCGCAGGTATTCTAATACATTACGTTTGAATTCTGTTAACTCATCTAAAAATAAAATTCCTTTGTGAGCTAAAGATATTTCCCCAGGGCGTGGGTAGCTACCGCCACCAACCAGCGAAGGCCCAGAAGCTGAATGATGAGGGCTGCGAAAGGGTCTTTTGGTAACTAAATATCCCCGATCTTTGAGTAAACCAGCCACAGAGTGAATTTGGGAAACTTCTAAAGCCTCTTCAAAAGAAAGATTTGGTAAAATACCAGGAAGACGTTGAGCTAACATAGTTTTCCCACTTCCTGGTGGCCCGACAAATATTAAGTTATGACCTCCTGCTGCGGCAATTTCTAAAGCTCTACGGGCGTGTACTTGCCCCTTGACATCTTTTAAATTAGAAAATTGTATTAATGAGTCTGGTTTTTTTGACTGCTCTTCAACAACAGTAGGTTGATATTTATTTGGCTGATTGAGAAAATCTGCTACTTGATTTAGGTTTTCAAATCCATATACTGAAATGTCTTTAACTACTGCTGCTTCTTGAGCATTGCCTTTGGGTAAAATCAAGCCCGCAATTCCCATTTTATGTGCGGCAGCAGCAATAGGTAATACTCCTGATACGGGTCTTAATGTACCGTCTAAGGATACCTCTCCATAGAATAAATAATCTCCCAATAACTGTGGATCTATTTGCTCAGATGCAGCTAAAATACCCACGCTAATGGGCAAATCAAAACAAGGACCTTCTTTGCGTAAATCGGCAGGGGTAAGATTGATTACAATTTTACGCACAGGAAAGGCAAAATTGGCATTTTTGAGAGCTGCCTTGACTCTTTCTCTAGATTCTTGGACTGCCACATCAGGTAATCCAACCACAATGATTTTTGGGAGTCCTCCAGATACATCCACTTCAACTCCTACCTTGATAGCGTCAATACCTGCGATCGCTGCACTCCAAACCCTAGCCAACATTGATTAATTTATGATTCATCAACCCTAGCCTATTCTGCTATGAGGCAATTATCTAACCGCAAATTTACTAGTATTTGCTGCTTATGAATTCTTGGCTGATAATATATAACGAATAATTTAATTTTGACTGATATTTTATTCTTTCTTTCGGGAACAATATGCTTAACTATTTATGTTGGCAGTTTTCAATGGCACTAAACACTTTTAGTATCTGACTTATCAGTTTATGACAATGATGCAAAGCATTGCAAAATACACAGTTATGACTAGTTTTTATCTAATGCTTTAAATCTAAATTAGTATTTGAAAATAGTCCCGACTGATGTTCAGAACAACATGAATGTAAAATACAATAAAGATAATACAATGGATAGCCTAGATCAAATACATCACGTATTAATAATTGAAGATCCTTCTTTTCGTAGAGAAATTAATCTTGATGCTGCTACTTATTCCATTGGTCGCCATTCTAGCAATGATATTGTTCTTTCTTGTCAAAAAACCTCTCGAAACCACGCCACTCTCTTGAGAAGGACAGATGTTAAAACCAATAAGTTTTCTTATTGGGTTTTAGATGGAGATTTACAAGGTAATCGCAGCCGTAATGGAATTTACATTAATGGTAAAAAAACCTTGGTTCATGAATTGAAGAATAAAGATGTCATTCAATTTAGTGGAGACGCTCAAGCAATCTATCAAATTACAGCAGACCTGCCATCTAATGCTTCTAGAGCAGAATCTTTAGAAAATTTGCCCTTAGCTATAGAAAATAATACATTTATAAATAAAGATACAATTGTTGCACCAGTGGCAGCAGCACCTTCCAATAGCAGTAGTAGAACTGCACTAGTAGACTCGTCAAGACAGATTTCTTTAACGGAATTGAGTCCTCAGCCCATTATTGAAATAGACTTATACGGTAACATTACATATATAAATTCCGCTGGTATTATCAACTTCAAAGATATACATCATCGAAAATTGAATCATCCTTTGCTAGAAAACTTAATTTCTATCTACCATCAAGGAGAAGATAATATTGTTAATCGGGAAGTTAAAATTGGCAGTAAAACCTTTTGGCAAACTGCTCATTACTTACCTGATAATAAAGTAATTAGAAATTATATTGTTGATATTACCCAGCAAAAAAAGTTAGAAGCTGAGCTAGAGTATAAAAAAAGTATTTACGATCAAATAAATCAATACATAACTGATGGGATTATTTTAGTCGAATCTACTACAAAACAAATAGTTGAAATTAGCTCTTCTTGTAGTGAATTGTTGGGCTATTCTAGCGATCGCCTGTTACAAATGAATATATATGAGCTATCTTGCGTCTCTGAAAAATTTTCAGCAGTTTTACAAAGAGTAATTGCCGAAAAAAATAGCTTCTCTGGAGAGTGCTTGTTACGTCACCAAACTGGAGACTCCATTAAGGCTCAAGTCAAAATTAATTTAATTGATTCAGGAGATAAGGAAACAATTTGTTTGATCGTAAATAATCTAGATAAAAGCCAAATTGTTAGCTCAGATAGTCAAAATATCTCTTCATCAAATTTATCTCCCAAAAGTATATTTGATCAACAAATAGAAACAGCTATTGCCAATGCGAAAAGAAGCTAAAATTTAATGGCAATAATGTTTTGTAAGCTTTACTTTTTACCAGATATCAGAGAAAATCTGGGAACACAAAAAAGCAAGGAGCTATTATCAACTCTAGGTAAAAGATTAAATTCTTGTATACGTTCTGGAGATACAGTTATTCATTGGGAAAATGATAAATATGCTCTATTAATGCCTCAAGTAAATGGCATTGATGAAATAGCTAAAATCAATAAACGAATTAAACAATCTGTAGAACAGTCTTTTAAACTAGGAGATACAACAGTTACCCTAAATGGTAGCCTAGGAATTGCTGTTTATCCTCAAGATGGAAGTGATATAAATATATTATTAGCCAATGCCAATATTGCTTTAGAAAGGGCATACCAGTCTAAAGAGACTTATCAGTTTTATAATGAGTCTATGAATTCTCAGGCTCTGGTGGCACTAGAGTTAGAAATATTACTACAGCAAGCTCTGGACAAAAAAGAATTCAAACTATATTACCAACCACAAATCAATCTTAATACAGGGAAAACTGAAGCGATAGAAGCTTTACTACGTTGGGAACATCCAGAGTTTGGCTTAGTCCCTCCCAATAATTTTATCAAGTCAGCCGAAGCAACTCAGTTGATTGTACCCATTGGAGAATGGGCAATTCGTCAAGCTTGTCAACAGAACAAAGCTTGGCAGCAAGAAGGTTTACCCCCATCAAGAATTACTGTCAGTCTGTCTTCTGTCCAGTTTCAGCAAACTAATCTGGTTTCAAAAATTGCCGAAATACTAACAGAAACAGTTTTAGAACCTCAACTATTGGAATTAGAAATTAGTGCGGTTAGTTTGCTGAACAATATTGAATATAGTAAAACTACTCTCCAGAATTTAAAAGGATTGGGAGTACATATTGCTATTGATGATTTTACAGAAGGATTTTCGATTCTAGAATATCTCAAACATTTTCCGTTAGATACTTTAAAAATAGACAAAATCCTCGTTCAACAGTTAGCACAGAGTCCTAAAGATTTGGCGATCGCAAATGCTTTAATCGGCTTAGGAAAGGGTTTCGATCTGCGAGTAGTGGCAGAAGGAGTAGAAACTCAAGAACAAGTAGACTTATTACGCAATCTAGATTGTCAGCAAATGCAAGGCTTCTGGTTTAGTCGACCTTTAGAAGCATCAGAAACCAGTAAGCTACTGTCTTTGAATGATTCTGAGTCTGATACCCTAGGACAAATAGCAGACTCATTAATGCAAGAATCTATTGATTGAGGTTGAAACCTACCTGTAGATAAATATATTGGTTAGGAGTATAAAGAATAAAATAAAGCCAATTCGGGATTTGTAATTCTCATGGTAATTTTATTAACCACTATTTTGCTGAAGAAACAATCAAATTAAACAGCCTTTCTAATGAGCAATCTTCATAACTTTTATCCATATTGGAAATATATTTTTCTTTATTATTAAATACATTATGGATTGTACCTAGCAGGCTATCTTTGGTTAAATTTTCTTCTAAAATAACCTCAGCACATCCTCTATTTCTAAACACCATAGCGTTATCGATTTGATCGCCCCGACTGGATTTGCTGGATAGGGGAATTAAAATCATTGGCTTTTTGAGAGCTAAAAATTCAAAAATAAAATTTGATCCTGCACGAGAAATTACTATATCTGCCAGAGACATTACATCAGGAAGCTCGCTATCGACATATTCAAATTGTTTGTAACCTTTACGCTTCAAATTTGATTTGAGATTTCCTTTTCCACAAATATGAATGATTTGGAACTTTTCTAATAAAACATCGAGTAAAGAACGTAATATTTCATTAATATAAGCAGAACCAAGACTTCCACCAACAACCAAAATCACTGGTTTCATAGAATTTAATTGAGCAAAGATACGACCTTTTTCGGGTTTTCCTTGTTTTAATTCTGGACGTACTATTGCTCCGATAAACTTTCCTTTTTCTTGAGGCAAATGATTTAAAGTCTCGCGAAATGTCGTACAAATTTTCTGGGAAGAATATATGTTGATACGATTTGCCAATCCTGGTGTAAGGTCAGATTCATGAGTAATAACCAAAACGCCATTTAATCGACTACCAAGTACTACAGGAACAGAAACAAATCCGCCCTTAGAAAAAGTAATTTTAGGCTTTTCTTGACGAATAATTTGATAGGCTTCGAGTATTCCTTTCAACACTCGAAACAAATCGGTAAAATTTTGCCAATCTAAATATCTCCTTAGCTTTCCTGTAGCGATTCCATAGTATTTAACCTTTTTAACTTTGGAGATCAATTCCTTTTCAATCCCATCAATAGAGCCAATATAGATAATTTCCCATCCAGACTCACTCAACATCGGTATTAAAGCCAAATTGACCGTTATATGACCAGCAGAACCTCCACCTGTCAACAAAATTCTTTTCATTGTTTTTTTCCTCCTTCATCCCTAATAATGTATGCTTCCCCAAAGAGTTAATAATAGAAAAATATAGATGTCCATAAAAACAGATAAAATTCAAGCGGATAAATTCAAATGGTTTTATCGTCAAACAGAAATAGAAAGCGAGCGTACTCCTGTACTTTTTCTACATGGCTTGCCTTCTCATAGTTATACTTGGGAAAAAGTAATGTCGTTGTTGGCAGATGAAAATATTCCTAGTACCGCAGTTGACTGGCTAGGCTGCGGTTTTTCTGACATGCCCAAGCAAAGAGACTTTGCTTATACTCCAGAAGCTTTTTCAACAGAATTGGGAAATTTGATTGCTGCTTTAAAGCTAGAAAAATTTTACTTGGTTGTTCAAGGATTTTTAGGTTCGGTTGGAGTCCAATATGCTTTAGATAATCCCGAACAGGTGGAAGGGTTGATTATTCTGAATACTCCTATCACCAGTGGTGCAAAACTTCCTTGGTTAATGAAACAACTCAGTTTACCTTTTATTGGAGATATGATGACCCAAGACCCTCTATTAGTCGATCGCACGATTGAAAAAGGCAGTGGTTTTGTAGTTGAAGATCGAGATTTGGATAGACTGCGGAAACCTTTTTTACAAAGCTCTGCGGTAGGTAGATCCTTAATGACTATTTTGAAAAAATTGGATTTAGATCGTATTACTCAAGACATTGAAACAGGGTTAAAACATTGGTCAAAACCAAGCTTAATTATTTGGGGTGCAAAGGACAGTTGGCTGAGTGTAGATGGTGCCAAAAAAATTGCTGATAGCAATCCAGAAATTGACTTTATTGAACTAGCTGACGCTAAACACTATCCTCAAGAACACTGGGCATCTGATATTTCTCAAGAAATTGTGCAGTTTTTTCGACGCAAAGTTTTCTAAAGGTGCAGGTTTCCTGAGAAAATTAAAGAAAAGTAATAAAGTTTGTATTGAGCAAAATGAAGATCTTTCGTCCTATTCTTTCTTTGATATTGGTGTTGGCAACAACTCTATTGGTGAGCTGTGGTAGCCCTACAGCATCTGCACCTCCTACTTATACTCCTGATAAATTACAAAAAATCAAAATCTATCGTATTCCTCTCGATGTTGCTCGTCAAAGAATTCCCGAACTCGGCGAATACATTGAAAAGGAAGACTGGGTAAATGCAGATAGCTTTCTTCATGGTCCTCTCGGCTTAATCAGAAGAGACTTAACTTATTTATCGAAAGCTTTGCTTCCTGATGAGCAAGAACCAGCTTTGGAAATGGCTAAGGACATTTTCAAGCATATTGAAAATATTGATGTTGCTGTAGATGAAAATGACTATAAAGTAGCAGTTAGTCAATATAAAGAAATGGTGTCTGATTTGGATGCTTATAGTAGTTTAATTCCTAAACCACAAGAGTCTGCCAATCAAGCAGACAAGGCTATGGATTCAGCGAAAAATGTCTTTGAAGGTGTAAAAGAAGAAGTAGCTGAAACTATTGATGAAATTGAAGAAGCAATTCCTGACTTTGATGAGAATGCTTAGAATAAACTATGAGATAAATTAACTTAGTAGGCTTGGCACTGTCGAGCCTTTTTTTTGTTGAATTAATTATGAGCAAAATTGTAATTGTTGGGTGCGGGGTTGTAGGAGCTGCGATTGCTTATGAACTTAGTTCAATACCCAAATTAGACATTACCGTCGTTGATAAAAATACTCCTGCTTCGGGTTCTACGGGTGCAGCTTTGGGTGTTTTGATGGGAATTATTAGTCACAAGAAAAAAGGTCGTGCTTGGCGGTTTCGCCAAACAAGTCTCCAACGTTATGAAAGCTTAATTCCTGAATTAGAGCAGAAAACAGGACTACATATTCCTGTCAACCGCCAAGGAATTTTTAAACTTTTGTTTGCAGGAGAAAATTTAGAAAAATGGCATAAGTTAAGGGAATTTCGTCAAGAAAAAGGCTGGAATTTGGAAATAGGCGATCGCAATTATGTGACGGAACAATGTCCTTATTTAATCAACGAAAATATTATTGGAGCGGTTTATTCTCCTCAAGATAGGCAAATTCATCCTGTTAAATTAACCAAAGCTTTAGTCTCTGCTGCTGCTGCTAATGGGGTTAAGTTTGAGTTTGGCGTAGAGGTAAGAAATTTTATAACTCAATCAAATCGAGAAGATGAATTATCTAACTGCAAACAGTTGAAAACTACCGCAGGTATAATGGAGGTAGAACATCTAATTATTTCTGCGGGCTTGGGTTCAACTCCTCTAACTCAATCTTTACATCAGACTATTCCCATTTGCCCCGTGTTGGGACAAGCAATTAAATTTAAGCTAGACAAACCTCTAGGACAAGCTATTTTTCAACCAGTGGTTTCAGCTAACGATATACATATTGTACCTTTGGGAGATCGAGAATATTGGTTGGGAGCAACTGTCGAATTTCCAACCCAAACAGGGGAAAGTATAGCGGATGCTGAATTATTAAACCAAGTAATGCAAAATGCGATCGCATTTTGTCCTCAATTAAACAACGCCACCATCACCAAAACATGGTTTGGAAAACGTCCTCGTCCAGAAGGTATACCAGCTCCCATTATTGATAATCTCTCTGGATACAGTAATGTTTTGCTTGCAACAGCCCATTATCGCAACGGAGTTTTACTAGCTCCTGCAACAGCTTTGGAAGTGAAAAAGGTTTTTGCATGATGCTTTTTTTATCGAAGTATACAGCCAGCGATCTATTACTATAGCTATTTGAATCCTAATTGCTTCAATCAACATACTGTCCGCGATACTTGCGAGAAGGCTTATTTTGCTGATTTACCTGCTGCATAGCCGACCAGTCTACAACTGTTTCTTCATATACTTGACCTCTATATCTTCTAGTTATAGTTTTTGTTGGTAAAGATTGATTATTTGCTGGAGTTTTTGTCTGAGACTCGGAATTTTGAGTACTAGCTTTATAAGATTTTTCTTCGATCCAAATTGTTAATAATTCTGTATCTTTAACTACTAAGGTATTTATATTTAACTTATGATATTTTTTGCAAATATCTAAAACTTCTTTTATTTTTTCATGACGCAAAGAATCTCCTTTTCTAAAGTTAGAATTATTAAGAGCACATTCAAAGTTAGATGGACTAAGAGTTACCTGTTCGGTAAAATCGCTGGTAGTTAAATAAGTAGTTTTTCCAGACATAATTTAATTTAATATTTTATTTTGACTATATTTTTATTTATATAGTTATATGATTCCCTGTCAAATAACTAAAAATAACATTTTTCTATATTTTTAAAGAGCTACTGTTTGAATATTTCAAGCTTGTTTATAATTCAAAAATAATCAAATCTTGCTGTTTATAGTCATGTCGTTATTACTATTGTTTATGTATTTAATTGGCGATCGCCACATATTAGTATTTCTGTACTATTAGCTGATATAATATACTCATCTTAAATTTCAATGTTTCTTATTAAACAGTTAAGCAAGCAGTAGATGGTAAACCAGAGGCTATAAGATTACATGAAGGGAACTCAAGCACCATTGAACCAAAAGAGTCACAAGCATATGCCTTCAGAAATCCAAACTCTACCAGATGAGGTAATTGACCTTATTGCAGCGGGAGAGGTAATAGATTCTTTAGCAGCAGTAGTAAGGGAGTTAGTAGAGAATTCCCTAGATGCAGGTGCGACCAGAATTGCGATCGCTTTAGATCCTCAATCGAGGCTAGTTCAGGTACAGGACAATGGTAAGGGTATGTCCTTGGAAGATTTGCATATATGTATAAAGCCCCATAGCACTAGCAAAATTCGCACCTGTCAAGATTTATGGCATATTACTAGTTTGGGCTTTCGAGGAGAAGCTCTTCACAGTATTGCTCAAGTGGCAGACTTAACTATTTGTAGTCGCACCAAAGATCGATTAAACCCTGTGGGACGGAAGGTTGTATACCATGAAGGTAAGGCAATAGAAGAATCGGCGATCGCTATTGCTCCTGGGACTATTGTGACTGTTTCCAACCTATTTGCCAAAATTCCTGTCCGTCGTCGTGGTTTGCCCCCTTTTCCTCAGCAATTAAAGGCAATTCAAAAGATGATTCATCACGTGGCATTGTGTCATCCCCAAACTACTTGGCAAATCAAGCAAAACAGTAATTGTTGGTTTAATATTAGTCCTGGGGAACCGGCAAAAGATGTTTTACACCAGTTTTTGAGACGAGTTAATAGTAGTGACGTGGAGTACGTCAGAGTTGAAACTTCTACCCCTTCACAAAAAGAAAGTCCTGTCTCTTCAATTATAGAGTTAACTATTGGTCTGCCAGATCGCTGTCATCGCCATCGAGCAGATTGGGTGAAAGTATCAGTTAACAATCGGTTAGTGCGATCGCCAGAATTAGAGCAGACTATCCTCAATAGTATGGCAAAAACTTTACCACGCGATCGCTATCCTGTTTGTTTTTTACATCTGCATACCTGTCCTAGTCAGATTGACTGGAATCGTCATCCAGCAAAGACCGAAATTTATCTTCATTCTCTTCCTTATTGGCAGGAAGAAGTTAGCAAAGCTATTGCTCAAGCATTAAAGCTCAATAATAATCATTTTTCCAATAAATTGAGCAATCAGAGAGTGGGTACAATGCTAAAAGTCGCCGAAGCTTCGGGCAAATATAAAATAGATCGAGATCTTGCAGGAGACTTAATAAACAAGTCAGATTTTGCTAAAAACAATAGTCCTCTAAAAATTAAAGCAGTAGCCCAAGTCAATAAGACTTATATAGTTGCCGAACATTCTTCTGGAGTATGGCTAGTAGAACAACATATTGCCCACGAGCGAGTATTATACGAGCAATTGCAAGACTGTTGGGAATTAGTACCTCTGCAAACTTCTGTCACTTTGGAATACCTAAGACCAAAACAAGTCGAACAACTGCAAAAACTAAATATTGATATTGAGCTATTTGGAGACAATATATGGGCTGTGCGTAATGCACCCAAAGCCCTGGCTGAAAGAGATGATTGCGCCGAGGCTTTAGTAGAGTTGAGTTGGGGAGGAGATTTACGATCTGCTCAAGTCGCTACGGCTTGTCGTAGTGCAATTCGCAACGGTACAGCTTTAGATTTAACCCAGATGCAGAATTTGTTAGATCTATGGCAAGCTACTCGCAACCCCCGTACTTGTCCACATGGTCGACCGATTTATCTTTCACTAGAAGAATCTTCCCTCTCTCGTTTTTTCCGCCGTCACTGGGTAATTGGAAAAAGCCACGGAATATAGGAATATAATTTTATTTTGCTTTCAAGAAAAGTAGCGATCAATTTTGATAGATGTATGGATTAATTATGCAGTGTAACTAATTCGTATTGAGTTGAAAAGTTTTCTGAAACTGGTAAAAAAACACTTTCATACTAAATCCTGTTGATATAAGTTATTTAAAATTAATGGAATAAAAGATAGACTTTTCTCCTATAGCAATCCGATTTAAAACCAGAGAATAATTGGTTGTAATTGTCTTTTGTTATTTGTCTTTTGTCATTCGACATACTCCACAATGATTTAGGGTTGCTGTAGTCCCCTTGTCTCCTATTCAAACCAAATAAGTAACTTTGATGAATCAGATTTAGTGTCAGAACCTAATATAGAAATTTAATTAGTTGTAATTGTTAATTATTAATAATTTCTCGATAAAGACTAAATAAAGAAAACCTGATTTTGCTCGACATGTAAGCCAAATCACCGTAATTTTACTCATATTGTATAATTCAGGCAAACGATACGAACGCAAAGAGTTTGTTGAGTTTGCTTTGTATAAAAAGAAAAATTAGATATATGGGACTTGTTAAAAAGCGCAAAAATACGGAAGTCAAATGCTAGAAAATAGACAAAACTGTAATTGAAATTACTTCTATTTCTTTTTTCATGTTAAATACACAAATGATATCTAGAGTTGCTGGGATTGGTCTGGCAGCTTCTTTGGCTCTAGCAGGTACAGCAAACAAAGCACAAGCTTTAGAGTTTGATTTTTCTTTTGGTAGTGGTTCGCCTGGTGGTGAGGTCACAGGAAGAGTTGGCGGCTTAAGTGATAATTCTACAGGGCCAGCTTCGTATGTATGGCTTTATAGTCCTGTAAGTGAGACTTTCGACCTCAGCACAGCTAGCTCTAATAGTTTTACAGTTGCTGGTGGAGCAGTTACTTCTGACATTTTCAATGCCGAAGGTTTTAAAGATCCAGCTCAGCTAAGATTATTTCCTAGTAGCAACTTTGGATCGTATGATGCTTCTTTTGGTCCTGTGACATACACGGCTGTTCCTTTTGGTGTTTCAACTGATATGAGCATTGCTATTTTAGCTGGCTTGTATGGAGCATCTCGTCTACGCAAAAAATTTGCAGCTAACAACAAGTAAGCTATATTTAATTTTAAATTTTAATAAGAACTAGCGCGTGTTGCGGACTGAAATAGCAGATAAGTTATTTCAGTCCGCATTATTTATTTAAATAATTACAACTCTTCAATTCTCGGATTACCGTCGGCTTCAATCCATATTAGTTGTTTAATTCGACAGGTTTTAGCATATTGTTTAATCGAGACTTCAGATCTTTCTCCCAAGTCAATTTCAATTCTTGCCAAATTATTTTCACTCCTCAACTTACGAGCATACTTGAGCGCGGCAACTTCTACTTCTGTGGTGGTGGGAATCACCAAACAATCGCTTTTGGGGGCTTGTTGCGGTAATTTGCTGGTAGATAATAAGCAAGAGTGTAAATCCTCAATAGACATAGAAAAACCTATCCCTGGGGAAGATTTACCTTGAGGATCGTATAGTCCGAGTAGTTGATCGTAGCGTCCCCCTTCAGCCAGTACATAAGAATCACGATCCTGAAAGCTAACTGCCTTAAAAACTATCCCCGTGTAGTAATCAAAAGTTTGTAATAGGCTTAAATCTAAAGTTAAAGGTAAAGGTTGCTCTGCGCTACTATTGAGCAATTCAATTAAAGACTTTAAACTATTAACTGTTTTTGTGGCATCGGCATCTAGATTTAGAGAAGATATTTTACTTAGAACATTCTCTGGCTTTCCTCTCAAATCAAATAGCATTAAAGCTTTATTTTTTAAACTTTGGTCTAATTCTAGACTTTCTAAAGTAATGCGATCTAGATTAGCAATACAGTTGCGTACTTGGGTGCGAACAGATTCAGGAAATACTGACAAAAGCGATCTCGTTAAACCCGCTTCTCCAATTAAAATAGACCAGTCAGGGATACCCAATCCATGTAAACAATCTGCCAACAACAAAATTATTTCCGCATCAGCCAGCACTCCCCCAGCAAATAGCAACTCTACCCCTGCTTGATAGAATTCTAGTTGGCGACCATGATGACCTCCAGAGGGATTGCGAAATACATTTGCACGATAGCACAGACGCTGAGGATATGTATTTCCTGCCATTCTGGTCACTGCTGCGCGGGCAATAGAAGCAGTCAACTCAGGACGCAATCCTAAAGAGCTTTCGCCATTGTTGCGTAGCTGAATCACCCGAGAAGGTTGAATTGCACCACCTGCGGTTAGAGTATCTAGCCATTCCAACGTAGAGGTAACAATACGCTGATAGCCAAATTTTTGAAATATATGCTGTAAGCGATCGTTAATCCAGCGTTTTTGCTCTACTTCTAAGGGTAATAAATCTCTAGCTCCAGCAGGCGGTTGGTAAATCATTTCAGTTAAGGTACAGCTTCACATTGGACAATCGTCTACTATAAGACAGTGTCTACTTGTGTAATCTTACCTTGTAATGCGGTGTCTATCGTGGGCGATGCCCCAAAGGATTTCTTTTGGGCATATGCTTTAGTACAACCACAGATAGTGCCCCACAAAGCGGCATGTCTATTACTTTTTCTTTGCTCCAAAAAAACCGCTAAAAAATCCACTATTTCCCGACTTATTACTAGGGTTAGGATTACTAGTTTTAGCTTTGCTTGATTTTTTAGATAATTTATCTAGAGCTTTTTTACTTTCAACGACAATTGTATTGTGGGGTTCGGCTTTGCAGGCTTTATCAATATGAACCTTTGCCATGGTTAACTGTTTTTTGTGTAGATAAGATTGACCCATAACTGCATGAGCTATAGGATGATTTGGATCGATTCTTAAGGCATCACGTAATTCTGTAATTGCCTGATCGAACTCTCCTTTTGCAATATATTGTTGAGCGCGTCCCACAAAAGCATTAACTCTTGTGTCGCTAGTTGGCTCTTCTACTTTCTTTTTGTTTTGAGGTGTAACTGGTTGGTTAGCAGTAGTTTTACTTTGGTTTATAGTTTGTTTGTCTTGCTTGTTTTTCTTTTTGGCAGTGGGTTGAGAATTTGGTTTTGAAGTTGATTTAGCAGCAGGTTTATCACTAAATTCGGCAGAATTTTTCTTTACTTTACGCTGTTGCTGCCCTTCTGCTACGCGATCGCATTTTAGCATTATGTAAACTAAATTTAATTCGCTAATTGATCCAATATTTTTTGTAACTGCTTCTAAAGATTGATACTGCTCTGCAACAATTTTTTTTAACAGTTTAGAATAAACCAATTCTGCACTAGCTCCAGTTTTGAGCAATTCCTGTGCAGCTTCGGTATTGACAATAATTTTGTCTTTGTTTTCTGCTAAACGTTTACCAATTTGAGTTAAAACTAATTGATGTTCGGCAAAATTGCTTTTTCGAGAAAGTTGCTCGTAAGCAGGATTGACTAATTTAGACAAAATTTGACCAGCCATCTGCATTTTTTGCGGATCTTTACGACATTTATCTGGATGGAGCTTTTGAGCAATTTTTAGATAGCTTAAACGAATCTGTTTTGGATCGGCATCTAGAGATACGCCCAAAATTGCATGGTAATCTGTCAGATTAAGTTTAAAAAGCCCGTGTTTAATTGCAGGAGACATAAGAAATAAATATATAAACAAGTCAGCAATAAAACATATCTTTGGTGATAATGATGTCAATCAAGATAGTGTCTGTAAAGCTATTGTTCCCTTTCTCATCAAAAAAAACCAAGCCATACCAAATAAAACTCAAAACAAAGGCAATTATTGAATCTGAATATCCATAATTCAGTATTTGAGCAACTACAAGTTTTTCTTTCTAAACAGACTCCCTAAAGTATTTAATAGGGAAGTGTCTTTTTTTTTCCAGTCAGATTCATCTCCAGCTTGTTGGTTATTGGAAACAATGTCTGAACCTAATTTAGCGATCGCTTTATCTACTTCGCTTTCTAGTTTCAAGGCATTATCATCAGTTGACCACTCATACTGTGGTTGAAAAATAGCATCAACCAAACCTACCGCAATTAGGCGAAAAGCCGTCATTTGAATCATTTCAACTGTATGCTGAAGTGTTTTAGCTATAGTTAATAAAGAAGTTTGGCTATCAGCCATATCCCACAGCTGACGTTCAGTTGTTGTGAGTTTCAACTGTGGTTGAGCCACAATTTTAGTTAACATCTGGTTAGGTGCGGGCAATTGTCCTACAAAACTTGGTGAATTCTCCATCAGTCTGAGGGCATACATACTAGCTTCCCTGGTTTTTATCCGATGTCCTGTCATCTCCAGCCAGGGAATTGTTAAAATGCGGTCTTGAAGTTCGTCAAAGTCATCAAATCTAAATCGCCCGCCATTAACCTCAAACAAAGAATAAACTTGGTGTAACTGCAATTGAAAAACCAAATTAAGCTTTTCTTGGTTTAACAACTTCATTTTTTTTAGATAAGTACCCAGGGGTACACCCGTAGGACACAATTTTCTCAATCTAGAAACAACTGCTGGACTCAACCATTCTCGCTTTTCAATTAACTCGATTAAACCTTTTTGATTGAGGCAGTTACTAAAAGCAATCAGATAACCATCTTTAAACCAGACATAATAAATTCCTTTTCGCTTGGCAGTTTCCTGAGAAATAGGAGTTTCAACAATTAAACGACCCGATTTCGAGTCCTCTTCGATTAGCTTAAATAGTTCAGGCAGGGAAAATGAATCTAGAGAGCGAATAATACTCATTGTCTATCGATCATTTGTAAAGAAAAATGGGCAGAAATCTGATTAGTACTATACTCTCAAAAATTAAATATTTGTTTAAAGCTAATTTTTCAAGTCATATCTAAAGGCTATACATATATGCTCTAATTTCAGTCAGAAAATTTGCAATTGTTGATTCAAAAGCACATTTCTTAGATTAAATTCATATTACTATATAGAAAATACCTGAAACTAATCTCAGTAAGACAAACTTTTTATTTGTAAGGACAGAAGAAAAGAGTATACAATGATCGCTCTGCAATATAAATACAGGTCAATGTTATTGCTTAATAGTGACATTTCGTTTTAGGTAATAATCATAGAAAGATGTTGCAGAAAAAATTTTCAGCTATACACAAAGAATCATCTTTGAGCCGTTGATATTTAATTGCTGACCTTGACTTTGGAGATAACTTGTTTATGAGTGAAAAAGACGAAAATCCTATACAAGAACTAGTCAAGACTTTAGCCTCTGCTGCAATTTTGGCAGTAGGAATTCGTGCTTGTGTTGCCGAAGCTAGGTTCATTCCTTCAGAGTCAATGCTTCCAACTTTAGAAATTGATGACCGCCTTATAATAGAAAAAATTAGCTATCGTTTTCGCAAACCAGAAAGAGGAGACGTTGTGGTCTTTTCTCCAACAGATACTCTCAAAGAGCAAAACTATAAAGAAGCCTTTATCAAAAGAGTTATCGGAATACCAGGAGACACCGTAGAGGTTAAAAATGGTGATGTTTATGTTAACGATAAACTGCTAACTGAGAAATACATTCTTAATGCGCCTAATTATAAATATGGTCCAATTAAAGTACCAGAAGGGCAATATTTGGTGTTAGGAGATAATCGAAATAATAGCTACGATTCTCATTACTGGGGTTTTGTACCTCTCAAAAATGTTATTGGTCGTGCTACGGTGCGCTTTTGGCCCCCTAGTCGCCTTGGGACTTTGGATGAAAAACCTCTTTATCCAGAATCTGAAACTACTGAATGATTGCTGATTATACGCCCTGAAGTATACCATCTAAAGACCGAAAAAAGCTCAAGCCGTTTTATTCTCAAAACTATATCGATCTCGATGGGGTTTGGTCACACAAGCTGCCAGTGATTTAAATTCAATATTTGAATTTAAAATCTAAGCCATTGGCAGTGCATTGAGCACCTTTAAAACCGATTGGCGATCG
>CAKZYI010000495.1 GCA_937884735.1 uncultured Pleurocapsa sp. | reverse complement strand
CTAATATTTCTGAATTAGAAATATCTGTTCCTAGTATATTTTCATATCCTACTATATTAGAGTCAATAACAATTAAGTCAGTGGGTGATGATAAAAAATCTTGTTGTTCGGTTTCCATGAGTTATTTGAAAATCAAGAAAAATATTAATGGTTAGTTAATTAAATTTGAAAGGTGATTTGATAATTACAATTGTTTTGTTCGTAACTAGCTAGCTAATGATTGTTGAATCCACAAGCATAAATTGTCATCATTTGCACTTATGTTTTCATCTAAGAATAAGCCTTTTCTTCTTGTGTAGTATTCAATTAATAGCTCTTTTAATCTTTCTTCTGAAAGAATACTCTGTTGTAAAATAATTTCACTAACATTTTTATCAGAGTTATTTGAGTTAACCTTAGAGTTATTCAATATAGTCAATATATTTCTTAAGCTGCGTCTGTTTACGACCTTTTTTTCCACTAAAAAGTCTCCTAGCTTAATGTTTTGATTTTTTAAGTAAAACTTTAATTGAGATAAAGATATCAAGTTTTTGCGGACTAAAATTTGACCTAGCCGCATATTTTTATATGATTGCTGGTCTACTAAAGCCTGCTCCAAATCTTCACTAGAAATGACATTTTGACGTACCAAAATTTTACCGATCTTTTCGTAGGGATCGATCAAATTCTGTAGATTTACTACGATATTTCTTGGAGTTTTGCTCCATCTTGCCCGACTCAACTTCTTTTTATAGGGTCCGACTAACTGTTTTATTGCTAAATACAAGAAAGGAGGAATCGTTGAGCTGTAACGTCGCCAAAGCCTTCTTGGTTCTTGGGAGAGACGATATAACCATTCCAAACCCACTTTTTGAATCCATTGTGGAGCGCGAGGATTGACTCCTGCATACATAGAAAAAACTGCACCAACTCCAATCATTACTCCTTGAATCAAGCCTTGATGTTTAGACATCCAAATTTCTTGTTTAGGACATCCTAAACATACGAATAATATTCCCGCTCCACTTTGATTAATTTCTTGAATAAGATCCAAATCGCGATCGCTAATCTTTTCTTCAACAGAAATATTAGGTGGTGCTTTCATACCTGCAATCTGCAAGATTGGATATTCTCTATTCAACTTATGCTTAATTTTATTGAGAATATTATCGTTAGAACCAAGAAGATAAATTTTGGTATCAGTCTGCTCTGCCAAGTCACACAAGTTTAAAAATACATCTAATCCTGCTACTTGATTTTGATTTCTGATTCCTAATTTGCGAAGCATAAAAACCAATGGTTTTCCATCTGGGGTAACTAAATCTGCTTTATGTAGAACTTGAGCAAACTTAGGATTTTTATATGCTTCCATTAGCATGTGAACATTTGCCAAACAAACAACTTTGCTTGTTCTTACTTTTGCCCAACGCAACATTAGCATGATTTGCTCTTCAAAAGGTAAGCAAGTAACGGGTATATCTAATAGCTTCTTTTTAGGTATCATTGGCTTTACTAACTTGATTTTCAAAAATTGGTTTGGATTAAGTAACTAACAAGAACAAGATGATTTTTTCTTAACGAAGTTTACGGCTCATTTTTAAGGTAAATTCACCAACCGAAGGATTTGACACTCTTTGATCTAAAGTTTTTTCTGTTTGTAACCAATCTTTTTCTTTGGCTAGTCTATATTCATAATTCTTGCCTTTAACAGATAGTAAAAGCCATTGTGAACCATGATGAGGACAACAAAAACCTTCGATCCATTTATTAGAATCTAGATAAGTACTGTTTTGATTGGCTAGCAATTTTGATTTTTTAGATGAAATTCCTGTGTGTTTTCTAATTTCAATAGCATCTTTATAAAATAGATGATACTTAGTAGTTCCTAGCCTCCATAATCTGGTTTCACAATATGGACAAAAAAACTTTTTTGTATTTCTTCCACTTCGTTTATTAGGCATAATATAAAGCCTCTAATTATTTTGTTGTTGGGCTATTATTTTTATAAATATAAAAAATCAGGCTATTTTTTTCGAAAAAAATAGCCTGATTTACACATATACGATATAGTTTTCACTAGTATTGTTTTGCTGGAACAGCTACTGCGCTTTTCCTCTCTTTATTCCAAACTTAGATTTAACAAACAGTACTTGTATCTGAGAAAAATATAACAGCAGTTAATTTTAAAACAGACATACTAGCACTCACTGTCTTTTAGGTGTCTTTGCTAAGAATTAACCAATATAATTTTAATTAGCCATGTAATCTTGTTGCTAGGCTTCGGAAGAAAAGCTTAGTAACTGAACTAATAAGTAAGTTCTGTTAAGCTCAATTATTTAGTCTGGGCGAGTAGGATTGTGCACAAAATATTGGACAGCCAAATACTTCCTGCTTCCGTAGAAAATTCTTCTACCGCTCCGGCTTATTTTTTCTAAATATAAAATTTTCGCTGATTTAGATACTTCTCTTATCATGGAAATTAAGTTAATAACTTTTTTGTACTATGCTTAAGTAAGTTTTTGAAGGTGATTCAAGTTTCAACCACCATATAAAATTATTACTGCAATATGGGATTATCACTGCAATTCGCAATAAACCACAGAATAAAAGTAACTAAGTGCACTCAATGGTGTCTTCTTAATATTACTTTACCCAACAATAACCGTGTTTTATAACAAAAACCTAGTTATTTAAATCTTATCTCAAGCTTAAGCTTACTTACAAGATGTAGTAATAATACTATACTTCAAAAGTCAATGACAAATCATAAATAAATTCTATATTACATCTTTTCTCTACTTTAAACATACAAAAATGTAATTTATACGTATCAAAAACTACATAAAATTGTATTTTAAAGTTACTAAATCATTACCATATACAAAACTAATAGTTATATAGTACCTATGAATCAAAATTTACAGCAACACCAAAACTATCGTTCAAACAGCTATTCCCTTCCAGAGAATGCAGAAGGAGGATTAAATATAGATGAATTTAAAAATATTCTTTTAAGAAAGTTGCCTCTAATTGGAAGCTTTACTTTACTTTTCACTGTCTTAGGTTTGTTAAGAATTTTAATGGCTCCTCCAGTCTATACAGCTAGATTTGAACTCTTATCTGAGCCAGTAAACATTGAAACTAAAGTTACATCTAGTAACGAAGATTCCCGAAAAACTAGAGAAGAAATTTCAGATGTAGATCTAGATGAAGTTCAACTGAAAATTTTAAAAAGTCCGAGACTTGTTTTACGTATTGTGGAAACCCTCAAAGATCGATATCCAGATCTAAGCTACGGAGATCTAATTTCAGATTTGAATATCGAAATAATTTCAAGCAGTCAGAAAGATCAAAATATTCTATTGGTGATCTATGAAAATCCTGATAAGCAAAAGGTGGCAGATGTTATAGATGCACTTGTACAGACTTATCAAAGCTACAGTGTAGAAAAACGCCAGTCTGGCGTGAGAAGAGGAATTGCCTTTCTAGATAAGCAAATACCCAAAATTTCTACACAGGCAAAAAAAATTAGCAGTCAGATAACAGAATTAAGAACTAAATATAACTTTAATACTCCAGATAATTCTTTAGAACAAATTACGATGCGTATGAGTCAAATAGACATAAAGCGCGAAAACAATTCAAAACAACTTCGAGAATTGCAAGGCACTTTAAGTACTTTAGACCGCGAATTAGCAATTCGACCAGCAAATCTAAATTCCATAACAAGTTTTGTAACACCTGGATACACCGAATTGTTGAAGCAGTTACAGATTCTAGATGTAGAAATTAGTCAACAATCAACTATTTTTTCCGATCAAAGCCATACAATACAGGCTCTGCTTCAAGAAAAGCAGCAATTAATTTTATTGATCGCCGAAGCAGGAAAAGATATTCGGCAAAAGCTAGTCAACCAAATAGTTCTTTTAGAAAATCGACAGCAAGCTCTAAAAATAGAAAAAGAAAATTTAAAAAGTCAACTGAGACAATGGTCAGAAATTTCAGGAGAGTATAGTAATCTTGAGCATAGGTTGAACATAGCCAATCGAAAGCTTAACGAGTTCACTTTACAAAAAGATGCATTACAAATTGATGCTGCTCAAAAAGAATCACCTTGGCAACTTTTAACTCCAGCGGGAGAACCAGTTAGCAATAATATTAATACAATTAATTATCTACTAATGACTTCAACTTTAGGTTTGTTGTTTGGAGTAGGATTTGCCTGTATTTTGGATAAGCAACAAAATATTATTTACAATTCAGCCAAAATTGAAGAGATAACAGATTTACCGATATTAACTGGTATTCCCTATAATCCAAAGCAAAAGCAACTACCTTTTTTAAAACCAATTAGTATCAGAAAGGATTTTAAACAATCATCTATGGCACTAGATTCTTTGTTAAACATAAAACAAGAATCTTCTATGACTTTTTCTATAGAAACTTTTCGTTCATTTGCTGCCAACCTGGGTTTATTAAATTTTAATAACACCTCTGAAATTTTGAGTGTTAATGCAAACATTAGATCCATTGCCATAACTTCTGCAATTCCTCGGGAAGGAAAATCTACCATAGCTCTCAACCTCGCCAAAGCTACAGCTTCTATGGGTAAAAAAGTTTTAATTGTGGATACAGATTTACATAGCACCAAGCATCTAAGTAGTAATCTAGGGTATGAAGAAGCAATGGGTTTAAGAAATATTTTGGAGCAGAATATTTCGCATTCAGGGTTACATTTAATTCAAAAATTACCATTAGAAGACAATCTTTTTATTCTTCCTTCAGGACTAAATAATTTAATAGGAGAAACTATTAAAGACGATCCTAGTCGTTTATTGGCTTCTACAAAGATGTATTCTTTAATGGAGGAATTAAAAAAGCAGTTTGATCTGGTTATTTATGACTTTTGTTCAATTATTGGATTTGCTGATGTTAATTTACTATCAACGAAAACTGATGGCATAGTTTTAGTTACTGGTTTAGGAAAAATACAAAGTGCAGCGTTTACCGAAGCCTTAGAACAATTAAAACGCTGTAATGCCCCTGTTATAGGTGTAGCTTTGAATAAGTTAGTTAATTAAAAAATCTGCTTATTATATTAGCTTTTAAAAAATCTTAATACTCTAATCAAAAATTAGGGAAAAAACTATTCTTGTTGAGAACGATTAAATAACTGTTCCTGTTGTTTATTTAGCTCTTCCCTATCTCTTTTCAATTCCTGCTCTAATTCTTGTAATTGTTCGCGACGGGTTTCAATTTCCAGTGCACGGCGATTGAGTTCCAAATTTTGTGCTGTTACTTCCTGTCGCCATTGTTCTACTTTGTTTTGTTCTGTCTCAATAAACTGAGGGTTAATGGCATTCTTGGTTAAGTGCTGCTGCAAAATACTTAGCACCCATTCTTTGGCATTCTGGATACTAATAATTTGTTGATGTTGATCTATCTCAACCAAAACCAAGACTCCTGCACTAAGAGAGCTTTCTTTAGTTAGAAGTAAAGAATCAGAATTATCAACTTCCCAGACATATTCTGATTCTTGGCGAGCAAGTACCTGTAGCTGTATTTCTCCCGAATCAGGGTTAATTTCAACTTGCGCTAGGTATAACATGGCTGTTAAGAGTCTCGAACATGAATGTAGTTGTATATATCATTAATGATACTTTTACTTGAGACGTTCTAAATGTTGTTTTAGCATATTTGCTTATTCTTCATCTTTGCTACAAAACGTACTAGCATTGTTAAAAGCTCAATTTGAGATATTTATGAGGTAACCGATCAAGATTGTTAATCGAACAACTTTGCGATCGCATTTTTGGATTTTATTCTTTTCCTCAATTACTATAATTTTCTAAAATCATATTTTGCATCCACGGGTGTTGGCAAATAGTTTTTAAATTAACAAAATCACCAAGGCATCCTGCACCAGAATTGCATTGTTCCTTCAAAATGAGATCGGCAGTCGTACATGCGATCGCTGCTGTTGCACCATAATCTGAAACAAGACGATAATAATCCCAAGATGCCACCTGTCCGTCGGATTTTCTGGCAACAGCACTTAATAAGATTGCTTCTCCGTCGGGGATACTCTGAGTGGCCTTAGTTGCAGCAATTTTGTTTCTTAGCAGTTTGTAGACATTAGGTGTGTATTGACGAATGCGACCCAAATTTACAATTAAAGTATTAAGTATCGGGCGATTGAAAGCCGTATAAAATCTCATTCGATCTCGATCGCCAAGAAAGAGAGACTCAGGAGTATTAAAACTAAATGCTTTTACCTCTGCAGTATCGAGACTTTCCTCTTCTTGGGCAACTAAACACGAACTGAGTGTTTTGCCATCTATCGTAAGCAGATCGAGCATATCTTTTGTACCTCTCTCGCCCGAAGTACCTTGAGAATTTTGAATTAAGCAAACATCAACAAATTCAGCTTGTGGTGTCCTAAACAGCAATTCAGTCCCCAGTAGTCCAATTAACCCTGGTGCAAGACCAGCCATGGTTACTAAGCAACGTTGCTGAGTTTTTGCTAGCTCATCTAATTGGAGTAACTCTTCTATTACTTTGGTTTTGATTCCAACATCAATTACGTGACAACCTGCTGCAATTGCCTCTCGTTGAAGGATGGAAGAAGAGACAGGGGCAGCATTAATTACAGCGTCTAACTCCTGAAAAAGCTGTTGAAGGTGTTGAGGTGTAGAATTTGAGGGATATTCGTGATAAGAAACGAGATCGCCCCAACTGTTTTTTCTACTAGATGCGATCGCAACTACAGCAACTTGTTGACTAGCTAATGTCTTAACTATCTCCGTCCCCAAACGACCGCCCGCACCGACAACACCAATCTTGTGCAAAAGATATGTTCTCCTTTGTAATCTAAAATATCAGAACCTTAGTATAATTTATTGAAATTTGTTGGGTTTTCGCTTTATCAGTCAAACTTATCAAACTGCAACAAAGATAAAATAAAGTGCAGTGTCATAACAAATTTTATATCGATGAAAATAAAAGCGATGCCTTCGGCTAACTTCATAATCGTGCATCAAGCAGAAGAAGGAGAGTATTGGGCAAAAAGGCGCATAGTTCGTCGCATTTAGTACCAGCTTTGACAGGATGTATTACTGAAGGGAATAGATGGAAGAGTTAGAAAATAACCTCAAAGATGCAATTGAAGGATAGCTAGAGGTAGCAAATGATAATCATGCCACCGAAGATGATACTCAGGTATTAGAGGTTGCAGTGTGAAATCGGTTTCTGGTGAAAAGCTGTGCAAAATAGTCGAGAAATAAGGCTAGATTTTGTGAAAAGTTACGGTTAATCATCATATTTATACAAAACCTGGAATCGATAGAATTTTGTCAATTCCTGTGCCTAAAAATCAGGATTTAAAAATAAGGACTCTCAAAGCAAAACATGAAAATAGCCCAGTTGATCGAAAACGATCTTTAAACAGAATAAAAAAAGCGATCGCACCTCTAGGTTTTATTAATTCTTTAATCGTTGAAAATAGTTATGAGATACGATACAACTATCGGGAGGTGAAGCAATAAAAGTAGAGATTGTCAGGTTAATAATGCTCATTCTTTGGAAAAATAGAATGAAATCGATTCAATTTTAATTGAAGATGAATTTAAAAGTAAAACTAGAAAATTTATCCAAAAAAATTTATTTTGTCAGATTACCGAAAAAAAGAATGGGCGCGGGATGTTTACTTTTTAACCAAGAAAAGCAATTATTAATTCTTAAACCTATTTATCGAGATTGTTGGTTACTTCCTGGGGGAGTAATCGAACAAAATGAATCTCCAAGACAAGCCTGTATCAGAGAAGTCAAAGAAGAAACAGGAATAGAGTGCGAATCGCCAAAATTGGTATGTGTTGACTATGCCAATAACCCCCAAAAAAAACTTGAGTCGGTGCAGTTTATATTTCTAGCTGAAACAGTCAAAGACTCTACGAATATTATTGTTCCTAAAAAAGAAATTAGTGCCTATCAATTTTGCGAACTAAATACAGCTATTTCAATGCTGGGTATTCATTCTCAGCGCAGATTACAAAGTTTAATGCCCTATTTAAACAACGAACAATCTATTATTTATTTGGAAAATGGGCAATCAATGTAATTTTCAATCGGACAAGATTGTATTTAAAGGTGGGTAAACCCCACCCTGCTTACTGCCTTAGATTATTTCAATCGATCCAAACGTTCTTTTATAATCTCGGCTTGCTTTTGTGCCTCAGCTAGATCGTTTTTCGCCCCTGCGATAACATTTTCTGGTGCTTTGTTAACAAAGCCAGGATTATTTAAACGTCCAGACAAAGATTTGATGTCCTTCTCCACTTTATCTAGTTTTTTCTGTAACTTCGCTTTTAACGCATCTACATCAACCAAACCAGTCAAAGGAATCAATACCTGTACTGTCCCCGTTACCCCTGCGGTAACTTGCCCAGGATCTTCGAGGGAGTCAGTAATAATAAGTTCGCCTACTTTGCCAATATCTTTGATATAGCTTTCTGTAGACTGAAGCAGCTTAATTTCCTTTTCGCTATCAGTTTGCAGGATAACTTTGATTTTTTCTCCTGGTTTAATTACCGACTCCGCGCGCAAGTTACGAATAGTACCAATGACATTAAACAACAAGCTAAAGCTTTGTTCTAATTCAGAATTAATTAAATCCTCGGCAACTTCAGGATAAGGTTGTAAGGCTAAAGTTTGAACAGTCCCCTCAGAGTTGGTGGGATTTAGGAGGGCTGCTTGAGTTAAAGTCTGCCAAATCTCTTCAGTAATATGAGGCATGAAAGGGTGTAGTAGTTTAAGTATCCCATTGAGGACATAACCTAATGTTTGTTGTGCCACCAGGCGAGAAGTCGAACCCTCATCTTCCCATAAGCGAGTTTTAACTAACTCGATATACCAGTCACAAAAGTCATTCCAGATAAACTCATACAAGCCTTTAGCTGCTTCCCCTAAGCCGTATTTTTCTATATTGCTACGAGTTTGTTTTACTGTCTGATAAAAACGAGACAAGATCCATTTGTCGCAAGATTCCAGATTAGCCTTGTCAGGCTGTCCTAATTCTTGGGGAGTTTTACCCTTCAAGTTCATCATGACAAACCGCGAAGCATTCCACAGCTTGTTGGCAAAATTGCGAGAAGCTTCAACCGAAGGAGATTCTTTTTTCTTCCTGTCATAGTCAAAGCTAATATTTTGTCCTGCACCTACAACTTTAGTAATCAGGGTATAGCGCAAAGCATCCGCACCATATTTATCAATCATCAATAAAGGATCGATACCGTTACCCTTAGACTTGGACATCTTCTGTCCTTTTTCGTCCAATACAAGCCCATGAATATAAACATCATCAAAGGGCATCTTATCGGTAAAGTGTCCCGCCATCATGGTCATGCGGGCTACCCAGAAGAAGATAATATCGAAACCCGTAACTAAAGTAGAGTTAGGATAGTATTTGGCTAAGTCTGCGGTTTCATTAGGCCAACCCATAGTAGAAAAAGGCCACAAACCAGAGGAAAACCAAGTATCTAATACGTCTGGATCTTGTTCTAGTTTAATATCATTCCCGTACTTCTCTTTTGCCTTATTTTCAGCTTCAGCTTCATCGAAAGCAACAACAAAAGGAGTATTATCCTGAATCTCATTATTAGTTTCTGAAACTACATACCAAGCGGGAATTTGATGTCCCCACCATAGTTGACGAGAAATACACCAGTCTTTTAACTTAATCAGCCAGTCGCGGTATACTTTCTTCCATCTGTCGGGTACGTAGTTAGGAGAGTTATCATTATCCAGACAGCCTAATGCCTTTTGCGACAACGGATCGATTTTGACAAACCACTGGGTTGATAATAATGGTTCAATAGGTACTTTACCGCGATCGCTATAGGGAACGCTATGACGATAGTCTTCAATCTTAACTAGATTGCCCAATTCATCCAGTTTCTTAACAACATTCTTGCGGGCAATAAAGCGATCTTGCCCTTGAAAGTCCCCTGCATTTTCATTCAGACTGCCATCTTTATTCATAATGTTAATCATCGGCAGATTATGGCGTTTGCCCATCTCAAAGTCATTAGGATCGTGGGCTGGCGTTACCTTAACGCAACCCGTACCAAACTCCATTTCCACAAACTCATCGCCAATAATGGGAATCTCCCGCCCAACTATCGGTAAAGTTAGAGTCTTGCCAATATAATCCTTGTATCTCTCGTCATTAGGATTAACCGCATCCCCCGTATCCCCCAACATGGTTTCAGGGCGAGTCGTCGCTACTTCCATATAACCGCTACCATCAGTTAAAGGATAGCGAAAATGCCACAGATGCCCGTCTACTTCTTGATTTTCTGCTTCCAAATCCGATACCGCTGAAAGAGATGCAGGACACCAGTTAACCAAATAGTTACCGCGATATATCAGCCCCTCTTCGTAGAGTTTGACAAAAGCTGTTTTCACCGCCTCAGATAACCCTTCGTCCATCGTAAACCTTTCTCTTGTCCAGTCGGCAGATACCCCCAGACTCTTCAACTGATTAATAATTGTCGTGCCAGACTCCTCTTTCCAAGCCCAGGCTTTCTTTAAATACTCTTCTCGTCCTAAATCCTCACGGCTTTTACCTTCGGCTTTAATCTGCTTATCTACAATGGTACTCACCGCAATACTGGCGTGATCTGTCCCAGGCAACCATAAAGTATTGCGCCCAATCATCCGATGATAGCGAATCAAAGTATCGATCAAGGCACTTTCAAAAGCGTGTCCCATATGCAAACTCCCCGTAACGTTGGGTGGGGGAATCACAATGCAATAAGGTTCGCCTTCGGCACTAGGATCGGCTTTGAATACTTCCTTATCCGCCCAGTATTTTTGCCATTTGGCTTCGGTTTGCTTGGGATCGTATTTGGTAGAGAGATTGGTGTCAGTTGCGGTCATGTGACTAGCAGTGGAGTTGGTACTTTAGGCAATTATTTATTGTATATTCATTGCCGTCACTCTTGCTAATTAGTTATTCCTATTTCCGTCTTTTTGATACGTGCAATCGATAGTAAAAAATTAATGTATGTCAACAACTTAAATCACTGCTTATAACTGGATCATTCAGCTAAATTATTTAACAGTATTTAAAAAGCTACTTTAGATTTATGAAAAACTCAACTAACAAATCCTTATTAAAGATAATAAAAGAAACAATTAACCGTTGGGAAATTTACGATGTAAAACTAAATGCCTCTGGATTAACTTTAATAGCACTATCTTTAAGCTCTTTGAAAATTCCTGATATAAATATTGGTTCTATAGTAATTCCTAGTCCACCTATTAGACTACTTTTTTTAATTTTTTCTTTTTACGTGTCGTTTGTCATACATGAAAGCTTTAGTAAACGAATGAGACGTAATTTTAGTATTATTCAAGATAGTCATTGTCATAGAGTTGCTGAATATCTGGAAAACAGAAAGACTACGCATCGTAATCTACAGGTTTACAATGCAGGATGCTTTTTCTTTGGAATTGTGTTTTTTTATACCCTTTCTCTTACTTGATTTTTTGCATTGGTAATCTTAATTAATCTTTCATGCTATTAAAAATAGTTTTCAAAAGGCGTTTTTGAATAGCTGGTGTTTTAAGCATTTTCTTGTCTGCACTAAATGATTGTAAATCAAAAAATTGTGTATCATATTTAGTTCCGATATTAAAACCACTTGCTTTAAAAATAGCTTCGTATTTTTTAGGTACTTTTATATTCTCAATCCAGTATTCGCCAAAAACTGTTTGATTATCAAAAAAAGCAATGCCTAAATTACCTTCTTTATAGCGAAAAAACTTAATCTGTTTTACTTGACGCTGTTTGATACCCGATACATCTGAAACTATATCGGCAGCACCAAAAATCATTCCTAAATCGAACATGGTTTTATTAATTTGTTAAATTACTATTTCTTAGTTTATTGAGAAGAGTGTTTTAATAGTGCGATCTGGATGTTGTGAGAAATGAGATCGCGATCTTTTGCGTCTTTGCGCCTTATGCTTGCGGTATCCTTGAGGATTGCGAGAGATAAAATTATAATCTGGTGGGCATTATTAAAAATAATTGTGGATACATAATTTATTAGGATGCCCACCCTACGGTTGATTTTTTAAAATGTGATGTTGGTAATAATGCGGTCAGGCTGTAATTTATTTAAACTTATTAAACAGGTCTTCCATCATCTAATGTATAGGTATCTGGCTCATCTTTTAGAAAATCAAAAACATTACTCGTTTCAGCTAAAGCAATAATTTCTTCTTGAGAAGGATAAGATAAATTTGTGTATAATTTTTCTTCCAAAAGCGATCGCTCTTCATCCGAAAGAGATTGAATAACTTGATATATAGATTCGACAAGTTGTGTATTCATTTCATCATTGCACTATAGCTAATATATTTAAGTTTAATGGTTTTGCTTAAGGTCGAAGTTGAATTTAGATTTTAAAAACAATGAAGATAGAGCGATCGCTCTATTTTGACAATGCAATTGCATTACCTAATGAACTAAAATTGGATTAGTTCCTAAAAAATTGATAATGACTGAAATATTGCAAGCAGAATCTACTCTTACAGATAGATATCAAACTACTGTTCCCGATTTGGTACGAAAAACATTAGGTTTGAATAAGCGAGACAAGATAGCTTACACGATAAACAGTGATGGAACAGTAACTATTACTCGTAGTGAAGTATCAGAAGAAGATCCAGTATTAGGTAAGTTTCTTGATTTTCTAGCGCAAGATATGGAACAAAATCCGCAACACATACAGCCTGTTACCTCAACAACTGTAGAAAGAGTTCAATCTTTGGTAGAAGATGTCGAAATAGATTTAGATGCACCATTGTCTAGCTAAAATGAATAGCTTTGTCAGATAATAATCTTTTAATCATCAATGGCTGGCGTATTTATGCTAATCCTATATTTACAAATCAGTTGGAAAAGCTAACCAATAAAGTAGAAAACCTACGCCAAAAATATCCACAAGATTATCGCCATAAAAACGCTACTAAGCGATTAGCAGCGATAAATAAACTGGCATTTGAAATTATTCCTCAAGATCCAATTCGCAAAGAATATCGTCAAGGAAACACTCTCGGTAAAGAATGCAAACATTGGTTTCGCGCTAAGTTTTTTCAACAATATCGCTTATTCTTTCGCTATCATCAGCAACAAAAAATTATTGTCTATGCCTGGGTAAATGATGAAAAGTCCAAACGTGCCTATGAAAGCAAGACTGATGCTTATCGAATATTTAAAAAAATGCTAGACGATGGCAACCCTCCTGACACTTGGGAAAGACTATTAGAAGAAGCAAAAACCAATGAATAGTCTTTAATTCCTGATTTTCATACCTGAATCCTTACGATAACGCTTCCCATACGGTATGACTTCGTCACGTATTTACTAAATCTCAACACTACAATTAATGTAGTAGCTAAATATCAAATGCAATCGTGTATAAACTAAACATGATTATTTAATGCGATCGCGATACCGAAACAAAAAGCGATCGCTTTTTCTAAAGACAATTGCACCTCATTTAGACAGCGGTTCGACTATATAGTGGGTACAAGCTTCAAATAGTCGAGTCTGGCGTGTTCGCTACCGTTCTCAAAGCCATTTACGGTGATAATATCTCCTGATGTGAGATTGATACCATCCGCAACTGGCAGTTCAACAAACGTTGATGTGGTGGCTACATTACTACCCAGACTAGCGTCGAGAACGAGACTAACACTATCAGTAGACGGACTAACTTCTAGGTCGCTGAAGTCCACTGTGAACTGAGCTACACCATCATTTTCATCAAAAGCACCCAGTAATACATCGTAATTACCAGAAGCACCGTTGAAAGTAAAGGCGGCACTACCAGTCTCACCACTGGCATTACCAACAAAGCTAAGACTGACCCCGCCAGAAGCTACGCCAATATTTTCGGTACGATAGTTGACGATTTCAGTCGCTGCTTCTGCTTCTAAAAGTATTGTCTCCAAAGGTTGGTCATAATCGGCGATCGCGATTGTCGCCATATCAGCTGCACTCAACAACACATTGGCATCACCAGCCGTAACTGAATCGAGAGTGAGGGTAACATTTTCAACATCTTCTATCAGTTCATCATCAATAACCTGAACATCAATGGTAGCGGAGGTTTCATTAGCAGGAATAGTTACACTACCGCTTAGGGCAGCATAATCCACATCAGCCGTAGCCGAACCAGCAACGCTATAGCCAATAATAGTTTCGCTATCGACTGCCTGAGAGAGATTGAGCGTAAACTCACCAGCAACCAATCCTTCCACGCCGTCTTGAGTAGCAGCGATCGCTACTTCAGGAGCAGGAGGAGTTGGAGGAGTAGTAGGATTTGAAGAATCAAACTCAATCACCAATTCAGCTGCGTTACCGTTGCCAAAAGTCTGAGCGACCCGCGAACTAGTCGGTGTAGTGCCGTTAATTAGAAAAGCGAGTGCGCCATTGTCAACTCCATCACTACCAATTGCCTGCTGAATCAAAGCAGTTAGGTCGGGAGTGTTGTAAGTCTCTCCTGCTGTCCAGGCAGCGACGTTCGACCAGTCTAGTTCAGCTGCTGTAGTCCGACCGAGTAAATCGTTGGCAGAGGTAAAGGTCGCAGCGTTCTCACTATCTTCAATACCAATGGTAAAGCTAGCAGAAGCAGCATTGGAATCGAAAGCGGTAAAGCGGATAAAGGCATTAGTAATCTCGGCACCTGCGGGGATATCGATCCCTGTAAAGCGGATTCCAACTTCCTGCTGACTGCCGTTGAGTCCTAGTTCGAGGTCGGCACTACCACCTTCGCCAAACTGTTCGTAATCATCAGATGCCAAACTTACGGAAACGCTTGAATTTTCGGGAAGCTGTGCGCCATCATCGTCGACGGGAACTTCGGGATCTTTGGGAGTTGGAGGAATCGGAGGAATCGGAGGAATCGGAGAAATCGGAGGATTAGTAGGAGTCGAAGAATCAAACTCAATCACCAATTCAGCGGCATTACCGTTGCTAAAAGTCTGAGCAACCCGCGAACTAGTCGGTGTAGTGCCGTTAATTAGAAAAGCGAGTGCGCCATTGTCAACTCCATCACTACCAATTGCCTGCTGAATCAAAGCAGTTAGGTCGGGAGTGTTGTAAGTCTCTCCTGCTGTCCAGGCAGCGACGTTCGACCAGTCTAGTTCAGCTGCTGTAGTCCGACCGAGTAAATCGTTGGCAGAGGTAAAGGTCGCAGCGTTCTCACTATCTTCAATACCAATGGTAAAGCTAGCAGAAGCAGCATTGGAATCGAAAGCGGTAAAGCGGATAAAGGCATTAGTAATCTCGGCACCTGCGGGGATATCGATCCCTGTAAAGCGGATTCCAACTTCCTGCTGACTGCCGTTGAGTCCTAGTTCGAGGTCGGCACTACCACCTTCGCCAAACTGTTCGTAATCATCAGATGCTGTATCGATTGGAATTACCAAGGTTTCAAGGGCGAGTTCATCGACAATATCAATCTCAAAGGTATCAGTAGCTGCACCGTGAGGATCGTTGGCAGTGATGGTTAACTGATATGTATCGATAGCTAGAGTACTCAGTCCTGAAATTTGTCCCGTTGTCTCGTTGATAGTTACGCCACTGACATCCGAACCGTTAGCCGCCGTTGCCTCAATCTGATAGGCGATCTCGTCACCGTTGCGATCAAAGAATGTGCTTGTCGGCAGATCGAAAATATCAATGGTGCCGTCGGTAAATGATTGGTCGGGAATCTCATTAACGAGTTGTACCGACTGAGGATCTGTAGGCACGAAGGTAGAGTCAGCAGTATTCGATCCTAATGAACCTGTAGCGAGTTCGATAAAGTCAAGATGGAAACCTTGACTGCGTCCTGCAATTTGTAGGATATAACGACCCTCTTCGGGGAAGGCAATTTCGGCAGAGAAGTTGTCGGGCGCACCATCAACCAGACTGGCATATCCCCAATTACCGTTATTAGGACCGCCAAATACCTTGATAAATTCTTTACTGGTAGGTTCGGCTTCATTGACAGTCTGAGTCAAAAATTCTTCAATCGATCCGCTGCCGTCTTTGTGAACCACGTTGAGCCAAAGATCGTTTTGCTGGTCGCTAGCTGCCATACCATCTCTAGAAGCACGAACTCGGAAGTTCATCGATTTACCGATCAGTGCCGTAGGAACTTCGATCTCAAACTCCAGAATCTCATTTTGATTTACTTCGTTGAGACCAGTACTAGTGTCTGAGCCGTATACATAATAACCAGAACCTTGAAAATCGTTCTGGCGATTCTCGCTGTCAGGTGTGGTTACGTAATTCCATTTACCATTAGGATTCGTTCCACCGTTGAGTGCCGCAGCATCTTCAATTTGGATCTTGTAGTAAAGATTGCTGCCACTGCCCGAAACTTCAAAATAACCTGAATTTAAATTAGTATTAACCATATTTATTTAATAATTTTAAGTTGATATTTAATTAGATAAATTATTTTTAGTTTTGATAAAAAAGTAAGTAAATATTGCTATGCGTCTCTTGATCTAGAGTTTGAGTAAAGTATGCAACTGCATACCAAATTCTTAAGACAAGAACTTAGCTAAAAATTGTGCGTATTCACGTGATATTACTTATCGATTATATTTACCTTTTTAGTCGATTAGATAAATTTACTGACAAATTATTATTAAGATTATGTGAACAAATCAACGACTATCTAATACCAAATAGAAAAAAGGACGTTGCTGATTTAAAGTATGCAACTGCGAAGTAATCTTTTTATAGCTTTTGGCTTTGAGCCACTAGCTTTTTTATAAGTTTATTTTTCTCTTGAAAAGAAGAATCATCCCTCAATTCAGCAAGAGCGAAAAAAGAATTCAGCAAATAGTTTTTTTGAGTTATAGATTTATGAAAGTTGTTAGGAAAGATTAACCAGACTAGAATGTATAGTTTTCAGTAATCTGATCTGAATGTTATTAGAAATGCGATCGCGATAGTTATTTTTTGATTTCGGGCATATAAGGAGAAGACAATCCGAATGATATAGAAATAATAATCGATGTTCTCCAAAGTAATCAAAGAAATTGTTCGCGGAAAGATATTTTTCTGCTCATTTATTTTATTTTATGTGCCGATTCTCTGGTGGGCGGTGCTTTCTGGTAGATCGATAGCAATTCGGGCTGCTTGGATAATGACTTTTTGGCTGGGCGTAGTCATCGTTATTGTGGGAATAGTAACTTCTATTGATGCTTGCCAGAGTCATTCGTGGTCAAGGGTAAGAGCTAAGTTAACGAAATACGATATCAAAAGAAATAGCGATTCAGATGGTACTACTTACGAGTTATCAATCATGTATCAGTTTAAAATTGGCGATCGCAATTATAGGGGAACTAATTATGATTTTAGTGACTTTGCTGGCTCTCTAGCTTCTGCCGAGAGAAAAATTGAATCTCTCAAACAGCTAGTCGATGAGGAGGGATATATTAATGTTTTTTACAAGCCAAGCGATCCTGAACTCAATGTAATCTGCCCAGGAATTCATCCAATTCACGGCATCAGGTTGGTTTTTGGTTTGGCATTAATGGTGCTTTCGTTACTAACTTTATGGGAAATTATTCAATGGTAAATTTGGTGAATGTATCTTACAAACTGAACATCATTGATAAATTGTATTTGAATATCTTTTCAAGTTTAATAACTCTTTTAGTTGGTGATTTAAATATAGTTTAAATATGGATTTACCTTGATTGTCATATGCCGCCGTACTATGCTGTTTTTGTCGATCGCAAGTATTCAAACAAACATGCCCCAACAAATGTGGCTATATGGTTTACATACTTAGATAGATGAATGTGAAGCTGAGTTTTAATAAGCTTGTTTAATAAATTTAAAATTATAAGTATGGAAACGTTTGCAAGATTTGGTTATGCAGCCAAAGGCTTCGTCTATGGTGCTGTGGGTATTTTGGCATTGTTAGCTGCATTTAGCGTTGGTGGAGACACTACTGGCACAACAGGAGCATTACATGCGATCGCGAAACAGCCTTTTGGCAAGATATTATTAGCTCTAATTGCTATTGGTTTGGTTGGCTACGTTATTTGGCGGTTAATTCAGGCGATTAACGATCCCAAAGATAATGGCAATGAAGCCAAAGGAATATCTACTCGCTTGGGATACCTTTTGAGCGGTTTGGCATACACGGGGGTAGCTGCAAATGCTGCTATGTTGGTAATTGGTGCTGGTAATAGCGGTAGTGGCGGTAGCTCAAAACAAGATTGGACAGCGATGGTAATGCAACAGCCTTTGGGAAGATGGCTAGTGGGTTTGGCGGGTGCATTAACTATTGGTATTGGTTTTTATCGAATTTATAGTGCTTATAAGACCAAGTTTCGTAAGAAGCTTAATATGAGTGAACTAAATTCTCAAAAGCAAGACTTGCTGGTTAATATTAGCCGTGTTGGGATAGCGGCAAGAGGTGTTGTTTTTACGATGATTGGCTTTTTCATTATTCAAGCTGCAAAATCTTACAATCCAGAAAAGGTAAAGGGGTTGGATGGTGCATTACTTACTTTAACCCAACAACCTTTTGGTAAAGTTCTACTAGCATTAATGGCATTGGGATTGTCTGCTTACGCTATTTATTTGTTTATAGAAGCTCGTTATCTTCGTATCAAACTTAATTAAAGCTTTGCAAGAAATCGTCAATATTTAAGGTAGTTTGTAACTAGCTACTCTAATGGTTAGTTTGCCTTCGGTAGGATTATGATTGAAAATAAACTCACCCGATTTTTTTTCCTGACGGGAAAGAAAATCTACTTGTTGTCTACCAGTTTCTATGTCTAGATCTCGAGATAATAGTTTAGCGACAATTTCTACAGATTCAGCAGTTTCTCCACCCGAATTAATTATAGTAAAGGGTAAATAATATTGTTTTTTGACATGTCTAATATTGGAGCTAGTTGTTACTGATAATATTGGTGGATTATTATCTCCTGTTATCCAGGTAAAACAAACTAAAAAAAAGATAATACTAACTATAAACAAAGAAACGCTAAAGCTAATGCGTTCGGCAAAAGATTGCTTTGGTGTTTTTTTCTGCATTACTTATTCAACGATAGACAGACGATCATACTGCTAAACGCCCTGCTGCCCCACCGATACTTGCAGGTAAGGCCAAAATTATACTGTAGCGTAGCCATACAAACCAAGAATCTCCCAAAGTAACTTTTTGGAAAAACCATAGCATAAGCATACCAGCAAGTAATGATATTACATAAGACATAATTGTCTCGCTTTGGGGAGTTTGAAACAGTCCTTGTTGCTGGCGGCGATATTTATAATTGGTAATGCTAGAGGCAAATACAATACCATAGGAAACTACCAAAGAAGCAGTAATAATTATTAGTAAATTGAAAGGTGAAGCCGAAGCTGATAAAACAATTATTTCATCAGTTGGTGCAATACTAAAAGCTATAAATAAAGCCCCAATTAAAGTTGCGCTAAAATCAGCTAATGTGTCTTGCCAAAGACTCTTATGTTGATTATTTTTGGCAGATAAAGAAGGCTTTTGTGATCTTGAATTGTCGTCTTCTTCTCCAGATAAAAGCGATCGCGAAAATGTTACCCCAAGGGAAAAAGGAACTCCTTCAAAGATGACTTTGCCTAAAGTTTCTAGCAGAGGAGTTTGGAAATCAATTCGTCCCAAAATAAATAGCATCAAACCAGCACATACCATCCCGATGGCTAAAGTTTCTGTGGTCTCTGCAATTGCACCAGGCAGGGTTGCGCTTTCTTGAGGACGAAAACCTTCAATTTGATTTAGGAGAAAAATAATAGTAAAAGTGACAATCAAAACAATTAGTAGAAATGGAGGTCGTGCAGAAGAACCAATAAACCAGACTTCCATTGTGTAAAGTAAAGGAATTCCAAACAAAAATCCTCCCGAAGCACCGCTAATTATTTCTTCCAATTCCTGTCGCCAATTATCACCATTAGTTTGATTAGATGTAGGCATAATTTAAGATTTGCTATTTTTTTATAGCTATTTCAATATATATCTGCAAAGATTTGGTTGATTCTATGATTTTTTACGATAATTTGATCGCCATGTTAAAGTTAGTCTTTCTTTGGATAGAGGTCATTATACTTAATTATGGCTAAGGTAATAACAGGGTGTGCGATCAATTAAGAGGAAGAAAGCATTGATTGATATGAAATAATGCATTATAAATTAAAGTTGAATTAGTAATATTAACAGGTTGAATTTATTGCACATATCGTCATTAATTACTTTTGATATAAGAAAGTAAGTTTGATAGAGAAAATTTATATTTTATGCATACAAAAACTATTTTATAAATTAACTCTTTTATTTGATTTTTGAAGAAAGCTGTAGGGAAAAATAGATAATAATAATTGGATGTTTTAGACAGTGATAGCACAAACAAAATATAATGACCGC
>CAKZYI010000494.1 GCA_937884735.1 uncultured Pleurocapsa sp. | reverse complement strand
AGCATAGGTGCTACCCAAATTACTATAGGCTCGAACAAAATTGGGCTGTACGACAATTACCTGTTCGTAACTGGCGATCGCAATTTCTAGTTCTCCTTTTTGGTCGTAAAGAACTCCTAAATTAAAATAAGCCGCGCCATAGTCTGGCTTGATCTCAATGGCTTGGTTGTAGGCTATGATTGCCCCATTCCAGTCATTCATTTGATGGAGCACTACTGCCAAGTTGTATTGCAATTCAGCCCAGTCTGGTCGAAGAGCCAGGGCTTGTTGATAATGCCATACAGCCTGTTCGAAGTTTTTTTGTTTACTCCATAGTAAACCTAGTTCTCCATATACTTCGGACTGCTCGACTGTCGTACCCAAAGTTTTTTGATAAGAACTGATAGCTGAGGTTATGTTTCCTTTTAGGGCATAAGCTTTAGCCAAATAAAGATAAAACTCAACAGCATTAGGATCTAATGAGATCTCCTGTTGACATTTTGCTATGGCCTGTTCCCATTCTCCTTTTGCAAGATGGGATCTAACAGTTTTGATTGAGGATTCGCCTCTGCTCATTGATAGTAAAGGGAATAACCCACGCCTAAAATTACAGAATAACTAATAAAGTTAAATAGTCAGATTTAACCACGGATGAATTTGACTTTCCCAGAGTAGCCCACATCTTTAAAATTTCACACAATTAGTCTTTATATTTATAATTTCCAAGATATTTATAATTTCCAAGTACTTCAATATACTATTAAACCCACAACTAAGATTAGTTATGGGTCTTGCTAGACTTAATTCAATTGTCTCAAGTCAAGATCGGGGTTTATTTTTAGTATAATTCCCAATTTATGTCACCTTCAAATTCACTTTGTTTAAAACTTACATCTTGACCTGCACCAATATCTATTGCTAAATTGCCATTAACTGAAACAATTCCAGTACCATCATCGTAAGTTACACTGCCTTCTGCACCAACGCCGAAGATTTTAATTGTATCGGCAAAGTCGTCGTCTTTAAAGTCAACGATTTTATCTATTGTACCGCTGCCAAACTCACTAGCAGAGAACTCAAAAATATCTGCGCCAGATCCACCCTTAAGTACATCTGCAATAGGCATTTCTCCTTCATCAACAAGGCTAGTAGCAGCTTCAGGAGTTGTTGGTTTTGCTGCCATACCACTTCTGATTACATCGTCTCCTTCTCCACCAAGTAGAGTGTCGTTACCAAGACCACCTTTGATTACATCATCACCTTCACCGCCTCTGAAGATGTCATTTCCATTCCCACCAGCTATCATGTCATTTCCGTCACCAGTATAGACGGTAGCATCACCAGCACCAGTGGTAATTTCATCTTCTAATAAACCTCCGATAACGCCTAGTTTGTCATCACCTTTGATTTCAATAATGTTTTTTTCCTCTTGTTGAGCAACAACTTGCAATCCACCATCGGGACTCGTTGTTTCTAACAAGGAATCAGTATTATTGTCTGCAACAATACTTGACATATTATTAATACTCCTTTTTGTAATGTTAACTCTACCCAAAAATGTCTTTTATAGACACAAAACCCTTAGTAAACATATGACAAATCATATTTATTTTGCTTCTAGTAAAATAGAATACAAAATATCAAATAGTAATCCTATCTTCTATCCATTTTGTTCATACAGAATGAAATGTCAACGATAAATGCCACATAAGATTTTGTTGCCAAAAATATAGTTAAAAGCACTTAGTTTGTAATAGTAAATACTGAAAAAAGCAAATTTTTATAGTGCTATTTCGAATATTGGATAATAATTAAGTGAGATCTAGGATAGTTTGACAATAAAAATAGTTAGTAATAGTACTGAGATTTAAAAACTCAAGCACAAATATTAAATACAAATACTTAAAATATTTTATTAAGTTAGTTTTTAAAAATATAATACGAGCAATTATTTATTAAAAAATAAGAGTGTTGATAACTAACTAAGTAAAAATTCTGTTTGAAAAAATAAGTATTTTAGAAGACATTGGTTTATACTGATATGTCTCAAATAAGCTTAAAAAAAGCATGAAAGTTGGTCATTCTTAACAATTAAGTCAAACTCAAATTCAAAAGTTATATATGGGGGAGATTCAACTCTAAATGATGCAATCAATTGATATAAAACCTAAGGTGAGCGTAATCATTCCGTCTTATAATTGCGATCGCTTTATTGTCCAAGCAATTGAAAGTGTATTGAGTCAGGAAGACTGTAGCCATGAAATTCTAGTAATTGATGATGGTTCGACCGATACTACTGAAGAAATCTTGGCTCCCTACGGCGATCGCATTAGATATATTAAGCAAAAAAACCAGGGAGTTGCCGCAGCACGTAATAATGGCATAGCAGCCGCTAAAGCTGACTTTATTGCATTTCTAGATGCTGATGACTATTTTTTCCCTGGTAAGCTAGCTCGTCAGGCAGAAATATTACTTCAACGTCCTGATGTGGGCATGGTTCATAGCGGTTGGCAAAGAGTTGATGCGGAGGGTAATAAACTACTTGATGTCCGTCCGTGGGAATATATTCCCGAACTAGATTTAGAAAATTGGCTACGTTGGAAGCCTGTCTTGCCCAGTGCTATGATGTTTCGTCGAGAATGGTTGCAGTATGTAGGTGGTTTCGACCCTCGTTTTCCTCCCGCAGAAGATACAAACTTGGTTCTAAAACTGGCTTTAAAAGGTTGTAAAACAGTTTGGCTGCGTCAGATTACCGTCTACTATCGCCAACATGATGCTAGTGCTATGCACAAAGGTTTACCCCAAGCTCGCTCTTTGGTAGCAGTTACAGACAATTTCTTCGCTCAACCTAATTTACCAGATCGAATCAGGTTAATGGAGCAGTCTGTCCGTTATGGAACTTTAATTTGGATTGCCTGGTATCTCCACTTTACAGGTCATCAAACCGAAACCATAAGCTATCTCAAGCAAGCATGGCAGTATCGTTCTGATTCTGGAACAGAAACATTAGTCAATTGGATTGAAAGTTTTGCCGAATTTTCTCGCAACTGGGGAGTAAAATTTAACGTTAGTAGTTTGACAACTTCCGATGAATGGCAACAGCTAGTTCAATGGCTTGTAAAAAAAAGAGCAGTTAATAAGTAAGAAATTAAAAAAGTTATGCAAGCCCTTGAATCGGCGTACTCAAATGCTGTATTAAAGCTCTGCCAAAATACTATGAGCTAACTCTGTTAAATATTTTTCCCTAGCAATCATAGCAGGGCTTGGTTCAAGGTCTAATGCCGACAGCATATCTCGCCAACGATGAGCCCAGTCGTGCTTGAGTAGACAATTAGCAACGTTTAATTTGCTAATACGCTCCAATTTTTCGGGTTGAGTATCCAATTCGGCGATCGCTGACACCACATCTGTACCTCGAAAATCTACCTTAATAATGGGTTCTTCCCAATCGAAATAGCGAGGAAAAACATCTCCAGCAGGGGGCATGCCTATCAGAACCGTTCCTGCTGCTGCACCTTCAAAGAAACGATAGCCAATTTCTTGAGTTCCTCCAGTTTCGGCTGTCTCGTCAAATTTGGCGTAATTAGTAATGTTATAGCGACTCCGTTGAAATAAATCTGCTAGCAAGACACGATGTTCCTGATGATTGCCAATTTCTAGCTTCCCTTTCATGGTGTCGTAATAATAAAAAAAATTATCTTTTGCTGCTCTGGCAATTAGAGCATCATGAATAAGTGGGGATCTTCTTCCGACATACGAAACATCAATCGAACGCTGGGGAGGATTGGGATAGGGAGAAAAACGCAGGGTATTAACTGCGGGAGGAATATAGGTAAGAGGCGGCTTGACTAATTTTCTCAAGCCATCGATACATTGAATTACTCCCAAAAAAACATGGTCAAAATCATCCCAAGGTTCTTTAGCTAGTCTCCAGTTGCTTAAATCTGGCATCCACATCTCACCAATAAAACAGGCTGTTTTACGACATTTATCTCGCCATCCTTTGATTGATTCGAGTAAGTGCATTTGCCAGGGATTATCTAGGACGGCAAACAAAAGATCGTATTCTCGATCTAAAACTAAATCTTTGGGAAAAGGAGCAAAATATGCAGCAGAGCGATCGCTTAAACCTGCATATTTTGCTATGCGATAAGCTTTTCGTGCTGAATTAAAGGGAAAAGCAAACTCATCACCAGGACAGTGTAACTGAGCCGACTCTAGGTCTGTTAGCAAATCTTCAAACTCGTAGATGCAGCAGTTAGCTGCTTGAAAGCGATATCCACGGACAGAAACAACCAAAATACGCGGTGTTTTATCTGTGTCTACAGAAGAAGAATTATTTAACATACTCGATAAATTTTCTAAGTTTTCATTCACGATCCAATAAAAGAACACTAAGACAAAATTGCCAATTTCTAACTCAACCTTCAGAAGAAATTAATTTAATTGTCTATTGTTTATTTGTCCAACTACTCTAGTCTAGTTAAACTAGCATTTTGATAGTAATGAGCCAAAATCCGATGGTAATCAACTCCTTGTTGGGCGAGATAATAAGCACCCCACTGGCTTAAACCTAGTCCATGACCAAAACCACGACCGCTTACGCGCACATTATTGCCATCTGTAGACATCCGAAACAAAGTACTGCGAAGGTCAAGAGCTTTTCGTATTTCTTTGCCACTAAGGTTTGCAGAACCGCGATCGCCTGTAACTTTCATCGTTATTACTCGACCGCGAGGAGTCATTTTGACTGGCTGTAAACCTCTGATATTACCAACTCCAGCTACTAGGGTTTTAATTCGACTTACAGGAAATATTTGTTGCCATTCAAATACTGGTGCTTTGTGGTCATAATCTACCACTGCTCTAAGATACGGCAATGGGGAAGTCCAAATATCCTCTACGTTTTCTGTATGTCCTCCAGAAGACGAATGAAAAGCGGCTAAGATGACTTCGTTGTTGTAAGTCATGATTTGACCGAGAGTACTATTTACTGCTTCGTGAGTCGTAGTATATTCAGTATCCAGTCCTTTATATACTTGGGTACCAACAGTCGTATCTACATCATAAATATTATTGGCTTGACTATTGCGCTTATATAAAGCATATGAACGAGCTGCAACAGCTTGAGCCTTCAAAGCTTCTATGGGCCAAGTTGAAACGGCTTCTGCACCCACCACGCTGTATAAATAGTCTTCTAAATCTACATGGTTGATCGCGGTAATGGTATTGTGCTCGCGAATCAGACGAGTTTTTCCCCGATACCAGCGATCGCCAATCCATACATAGCCATTATCTTTGGGTTCAATAATTAATTCCGTTTTACCTACAAGATTTTTAATACTAATCTTGTTTCTTTCAGCTTTGACAGCCAAAGATGACATAGGAGTAATCTGTCCAATTTGCTTTCCTAGATCGTCTTTTACGATAGCTTCTGTCGAACTACCTATCTTGAGGCTAGAGACATCTTTTTTGATTGCTACTCTCAACTCAATTGCTTGAGCAGGGAAAACAATCAAAAGCCAAAGGAGTCCAGATAATAACCAATGATATTTTTTATTCAAGACTGATTTAACAACAAAATTAATAGATTTTAAGCTCTCAAATGTCATCAAGATTAATAGTTGTATTTTTATAAAATATGGCTATCAATATATTGCTGTATTTTTTGGTCAATGACAATGTTAATCTACACAACTTTTTTATTGAGAGGTTAGGAATGAGATCGCTGTCATACTTCTTATACATAAGCTACACTGTTGTCTTACAAAATTATTACTCCAACTAAAAGGAGGAACAGGTTATCAGTGTACATCTAGGCTATTTTTTGGCTGAAGATCATATTAGAAAGAGTATTGAATTACTTAATCTTCAAATTCAATCCAAGTCTCGTATTCATCGTTGTCTGGGACTAGAAATTCTTAGAAGAGAAAATGCTTTAAATGGAATAAATCCCGAACAATTTTACAGTGATTATATTCGTAACGATCTTTGTTTTAATTATCCAGGTTTGTTTTGTGTAACTCCTTATTACATTCCCAAAGGAGATGGCGGTGTTCGTCAACTTCATTTTATGGAAGCTCCATTAAGAGTACTTTACTATGCCTTGGGATTTTATTGTTTAGAGTTAACACAGACAATCAGAACACAATTAGCTCCTATAAATCGAAATTCTTCAATTGATACCCATTATGGTGCAAAAATTCGCTTAGACAAACCACAAAAAAGCCAAATTTACTATAAAGAAGATTATCAAGAGTTTAATAGAGATATACGTCAAACAGTACGTAGACATGTACAACAACATAAAGTTGCTGTTTTACATATAGATATTCAAGATTTTTTTAATTCCATAGATCACTCCAATTTGGTGGAAATTATTGATTCTCAAGCTACACCAGAATCAAGGTTGAGTCTTCGATATGATGAAAGCACTAAGCTTGCTGTTAGAGATATTTTATTTTTAATTATGCAACGTCATGAAGGATTACCATTGTCCAAACAAAATATCGTTTCTAATCTACTTAGTCATCTTTTTCTTTGTCCAGTTGATAATTTCATGCGTAGGATTCAAATTGATACATTACCATCACTAACTTTCCATCGATACGTTGATGATATGTTCGTCACAGTTCAGTTTCAATCTACAGAGACTAATGAAAATATTGGAGCAACAATGCTCAATCTTTCAACTAATATTGGTGCTTTTCTATCCAGTAATCTAGATCTCCGCTTAAATCCACTGAAAACTAGACTTGATATTATTACTTCAGAAGATGAAGTTAATCAATTGATAGAGCGCAGTCGCCTTATAAGTTTTTATAACCCTTTACCTGAAAAAAAAGGAGAATCGCCTCAACTTACCCTTAATCGTGCAATTTCGGTGCTAAATTCGATGAAAACAACATTTATGAAACAAGGGTTTGTAGGAAGAATAGCGACGAACGACGATCTTGCTCTTAAACAGTGTTTTCAGAGAGCGGTTACACACTATACACAAAGTGAACAAGCACGTCTACAACTTGAAACTGTTTTTCAAAATTGGAATCCAGCATTAATGCCAAAGAGTATAACTATTTTGATGTTTTTAGTTTCTCGTGCGCCTAATGCTTTACAAATACTTATCAATTACGTTGTAAATAATTTAAATAATACTTTGCTATCTTTAAACACTATTTATTTAGCGGAGCATTTAATGCTTCTCGATCAATATAATAATCAGCTAAATACACCTATCAGTAACCTTTTACAAGGATCATCCGATCCTTATATTAAATTATTAAGTCGGCTTATAACGCCATCAATTCCAGCAAACAACTCCTATATACAGATACAAAATCAATGTTTGGTAGAATACGATAGTTTAATGAAACAAGTTCGCAGAACTGTTCTTGCTGAAAAACTTTCTTTGTACAGTCTTGCTTATAATCATCTTCTTAATACTTTTCAAGAATGGTGTTACTGTAAACAAGGAAAAAATATTGGTAGAAACAACTATGATCGAAATAATGTAATTGATTGGCTCACACCTATTGCTGATAATGATGAATTAACATTTATTATCACTTTATTCGACAGAAGAAACCGCAACACAATTTCACATCCTGGTGATGAAAAAGTTGAAGTATCTCCAATTAGTAAAGCTGAATATGAGAAGCACCTGAGAAGATTAAATTTATGTTTACTAAATTTCTCAAGAAGATTATCTCTACAAAATCAATCTTAGCTAATTAATATAGATTTTAAGTTATGTAATTAATTTGATAGTTGCTCTTTAACCCAACTTCTAAAAGCTCTCATACCTTTATTTCTACCTTCAGTTCGACACTGATTTAAATATTGAGGAATCACTTCTAATAAAGAAAAATTGGGAAAGTTTGCACTAGTTTTAGATTCAATATATTCCCCATCAACTAATAGCAAAAACTTTAATTTATCTTTGCTGTATTGCCATAGTTCGGGAACACCTAAAGCTTGATATATTTCTGGATGACTTCTATTAGTAATATCTATTTCTAAAGCCAAATCTGGGGGAGGATCGATGGTTAAATCTAATTTATTCTTTCCCCTTACTGCTGCTTCATTTTTAATATAAAAACAGCTATCGGGTTCAATTCCCTTAAACATAGCTTGATTCTTAAAAGTCGTCGAACCCAAAGGACAAAATTCTATATCTAATTCTTCTAGTAGTACTTTTACGAAGTCACTAATATATTCCTTGTTGACTTCATGCTCTGGTAATGGTGTCATGATTTCCAGCTTTCCATTGTCATAAGCTATCCGAGAACCACGATTTTCACCCAAATCATCTAAAATAGCTTCAAATTCAGACCAATTAATGTTTTCCAGTACTACAGTTTGTCCTGGGGGTACAATTATTCGACTTACTTCTAACAGCATAGTTTTTCAATCAAGCGATCGTTCAGAAGGAATTTTACATTGATAACAGTTATCCAATCTGAGCTAGGATAATATCTCAGTTTAGCAATTGATTTTAATTTAAAGCTTCAGCAGTATCGGGAGAACTTGCTAATTGTTCTAATCTATTTTGCTGATCTTGGGAAATATAAGATTGAATTATCCCACCAATATCTCCTTCTAAAGAGTTTGCTAAAGGAAAGTTTTTACCTAGACGATGATCGGTAATGCAATTATTTTTATAGTTATAGGTACGAATTTTTTCTGATCGTGCTTTTGTACCCACTTGAGATAGTCTTAAACCTCGAACTTCTTTTTGCTGTTTTGCGAGATTAATCTCATATAGTTTTGCCCGCAAAATTTGCATTGCTCGCTCTCTATTTTGTAATTGCGATCGCTCTTCGGCGCAGGTGATTCTGATTCCCGTTGGTTGGTGAAGAATTTGTATGCCAAATTCTGTTTTACATACACAAAGATGGCAACGGCAATTGGTTGAACGGCGATCGTATATTTTTATTTCTTGAGGTTCAATCTCGACTTCTTCTATACCTAATTGTGGCATCACTTTGACTATTGCCAAAAAATCGGTGCTATTGGTTTCTACTGCTTCTAGTTGATGAACTCCTGTTTCAGATTTTAGCTTTCCATAAACTCCATCTCCTTCAATTGCCAAAATTACTTCTTTCAAATCTCCCGAATCATCAACAGACTCGCTAACAAATTTAACTTTCCAGTTTTGTGTTTCGCTATAAAGACCATACATCCGCGCCAAATCGTTGACTGAAAAACCCGATTTATTTAGATCATTATCGGCAATAATTTCTAAAAAAATATTACGCTCGTCGTAAGAATCGCGAGGTAACAATAGAATATTGATTTGGTTTGTAAGCCGAGTAATTTGAGTCTCCAACTCTTCAATTTCGGCGATCGCTAATTCTTTTATTTCGGGATCTTCACCTGGGTTGGCGAAAATTTTGCGATCGCTAGCTAATTCTGACTCAGCTTTTTTTAGCTGGCGATCGAGTTTAAGAATATCTGCCAAGAAATTCCTGGTTTTGCATATTTCTAGCATTTCTCTCGAATTTGTGTCCAAATTGGAATTGGCTAAAAGCAAAGTTAGCTCGTCAAAAGTTTGTTTGGTTAATCGGAGTTTGTCTTTGAAGATTATTTCAGCCATCACATTTATTGCTGCCAAATCATTATCATTAGAAAATGTGTTGTTCTTTAAAAAACCTACTGTAAACCCTCGGCACTCTCGGGAGATTGAGCTAATTCTTCTAATCGATCCTGCTGATCTTGGGAAATACAAGATTGAACCATTACATCAATATCTCCTTCTAAAGAACCAGCCAAGGGAAAGTTTTTACCCAGGCGATGATCGGTAATACGATTATCTTTATAGTTATAGGTACGAATTTTTTCTGAACGCGCTCCCGTACCCACTTGAGATAATCTTAAACCTCGAACTTCTTTTTGCTGTTCTGCGAGTTTAATCTCATACAGTTTAGCCCGCAAAATTTGCATTGCTCGCTCTCTATTTTGCAATTGCGATCGCTCTTCTGTACAGAAAATTCTAATGCCTGTAGGTTTATGGATCAAATCTACCGCCGTTTCAACTTTGTTGACGTTTTGTCCTCCAGCACCACCAGAGCGAGCGGTTTTTAGCTCAATATCTTTGGGATCTATTTTCACTTCTACATCATCAACTTCTGGCATTACTGCTACTGTAGCAGTAGAAGTATGTACTCTGCCCCCCGCTTCTGTTTGGGGTACTCGCTGTACCCGATGGACTCCCGCCTCAAACTTGAGTTTGCTATATACAGAGTCCCCAGTAACTTCTAAGATAGCTTCTTTAAAACCACCCATATCCGCTGCCGACTCACTCAGCAAAAATACCTTCCAGTTTTGGCTTTCAGCATAGCGGGAGTACATGCGCACTAAGTCGCCAGCCCAAATGCTTGCTTCATCTCCTCCTGTACCCGCGCGAATTTCTAACATGATATTTTTATCATCATTAGGATCGCTAGGTAAGAGTAAAACTTTTAGTTTCTTTTCTAATTCTTCTATTTGCTCTTCCAACTCACTGGCTTCCATACTAGCCATTTCCTTCATCTCTGGATCTTCGGCTTCTTTGAGGATTTCTTTTGCCCCTGCCAACTCTTCTGTCGCTTCTTGCCATTTTTGATAGGTAATGACAGTCTCTTCCAAAGATGAGCGAGCTTTAGCTACCTTTTGTAGTTCATCAGGATTTGTTGCAATATCAGGATCGGCTAAACGAAGAGTTAATTCTTCAAAGGTAAGTTTTACTGATTTTAGTTTGTCTAGTAAATATGCTTCTGCCATTGGTTTTCTCCTATTGAAAGTAGGGTAATTAGCTCAAAAAAATAAATAAAAATACAACAAACCCAGCAGTCAATCAAAGCTAACCACTGGGTATATAATCTGTATTAAATTGCTACTTTTCTGCGTCAGATGTAGCTTCTTCTGTAGCATCGAGCATACCGTACTTACGCAAAAAGCGATCGACTCTTCCTTCTGTATCAATGATTTTCTGTGTTCCAGTGTAGAAAGGATGATTACCAGACCAAACATCAACATTAATTTCAGGCTGAGTTGAACCAACAGTCATGACAACTTCGCCATTGCAAATGACTTTGGCATCTGGATACCAGGTGGGATGTATATCAGGTTTAGGCATTTTATTTCTCTCTCAAAAAATTTTTTATTGCTTTAATAAGTAGCCACTAAATAGATTTAATTACATTCGTCTGTTAAAGAAAAATATAACTTTTAAGCTAAAAGCTAATGGCTAAAAGCTAATAGCTGGAAAAAATTATCGTTTGGAGAATTGAGGAGCTTTACGGGCTTTCTTCAGACCGTATTTCTTACGCTCTTTACAACGGGGATCGCGAGTCAAGAAACCTTCTGTTTTCAGAGGTTGGCGATTATTAGGATCTTGCTTACACAATGCTCTTGCTACGCCTAGTTTAACTGCGTCAGCTTGACCTGTTAAACCACCACCATGAGCATTTACCAAAATGTCATACTCGCTTTCAAAACCTAAAGTCTCTAAAGGCCCTTTTATAGACATTAGATAGCTAGGAATACGATTAAAATAATCTTCTCCAGGTTTGCCATTGACAACTAGTTTACCTTCACCTGGCACTAAGCGAACGCGGGCGATCGCAGATTTACGGCGACCTGTACCCCAATACACTACTTTATCTTGTGTTCCTTCCATGTTTTAGTTCCTCGCAGGAATAGTATTAATAGTTAGAGTTTCGGGAGATTGGGCAGCATGGGGATGATCTGCTCCTGTGTATACCTTAAGCTTGGTAAACAGCTTGCGTCCCATTGCGTTTTTGGGCAGCATTCCTTTAACTGCTTTTTCCACAATTCGTTCAGGAATTCTGTTTTGTAGCTGATCGAAAGTTTCGGTTTTCATGCCACCTGGTCTTCCAGAGTGACGACGATATAGCTTTTGCTCGTTTTTTCTACCAGTTACAACACCCTTCTCGGCATTGATAACGACTACGAAGTCTCCAGTGTCCATGTTGGGGGTAAAACTGGGTTTTTTCTTACCGCGTAAAATCATGGCGATTTCTGTAGCGAGACGACCCAAGCGTTGTCCTTCGGCATCAACTACATACCATTTCATTTCCAAATTTTCTTTGGTTGGTAAAGGAGTTTTGTTCATTTTCGGTGTGATAGTATTTTGTGAATAATTTTAAATAAGATTACTGCGCTAAATGAAAATTAGGCTGGGTATTAAACCACGTTTGTTTAGTAAAGGGAAATTCAAGATAACCAACTCTTAGTAAGCATAAGCCCTTAGCTGGAGCAGAATATTTTACTTGATCTCGATGTTGATTTTGCCAAATTTCGGTGAAATTTTCAGGCGATCGCTTTCCCACTCCTACTTCTACCAACATTCCTACCAGTAGACGTACCATACCGTACAAAAAACCATTTGCTTGAATCTCTAAGTACAAGAATGCACCTTGGCGGTAACATTGCACAGACTGTATATCTACCAAAGAATCTACTCTATCCGAACCAGTTCTTTTAAAAGCCGACAGCTCATGTTCTCCTAATAAAGGATTTAGAGCTTCCTGCATCAAAGATTCTTGCAAAACAGATTGATAGTAGTGCCAACAGGTTTGGCTGACGAACACATTAGGGCATTTATCGGTATAAATTGTATAGCGGTAACGCCGCCAAACGGCCGAAAAACGAGCATGCCAATTAGCTGAAACCTGAGCCGAAGCTCTAATTACTATACCTTCAGGCAGTCTCCCGTTGATTATCTTAGCCCATTTATGAGGTGGAATTGGCCCTGAGTACTCAAAGTGAGCAACTTGAGCAGCAGCATGAACGCCCGCATCAGTTCTACCTGCACCATAAATTCTAATTGGATAACCAACAACACTTGCGATCGCGTTTTCGATACATCCTTGAACGCTAACTTGGTTAGGTTGTTTTTGCCAGCCGTGGAAGTTAGTTCCCAAATATTGAATAACTAAAGCTATTCTGTTTGACAAAATTTCTTTTTGGCTACCTACAACCATTCACTCTAATGCCCAGTTAGACTAACTCAATAATTGCCATCTCAGCATTGTCACCACGACGGCGTTTAGTTCTAACAATACGAGTATAGCCACCATTACGGTTACCATAGCGATCTCCTACCGCTTTAAACAGTTCGCTTACCAGGTCTTTATCATATATGTAGCCCAAAGCCTGTCTTCTAGCAGCCAAAGAGCCATCTTTAGCCAAGGTAATCATTTTGTCTACTTCACTACGCACTGCTTTAGCACGAATCAAAGTAGTTTTGATTTGACCATGACGAATAATTTCCGTTGCCAAAGAACGCATCAAAGCCTTTCTTTGATCTGCTGGTAATCCCAGCTTTGCTACTTTACATCGATGTCGCATGATTTTCTTTATCTTTTTTGATATTTACTTACCTGATTTTTCCTGAGATAAAGTAATTCCTAAACGCTGCTGTAAAGCCTCAATTACTTCATCAGCTGACTTTTGTCCGAAGTTCTTGATTTCCAATAGGTCTTCTTGGGTATAGTCAAGAAGGTCGGATACTGAGTTAATTTGAGCGCGTTTTAGGCAGTTATATGCTCTAACTGATAGCTGTAGCTCTTCAATAGGAATTTGACTTGTGGGATCTTCGTCCTCTTGGAAATCATCAATAATTTCTTCTAGAGTTAAATCTTTAAGAGGATTGAACAAATCCACAACAATTCCAGCTGCTTGAGACAAAGCTTCTTCTGGTTTGATGCTACCGTTTGTCCAAATTTCCATGATCAAGCGTTCGCGGATACCCGATCCATCAACACGAGCATCTTCAACGCTATAGTTGACTTTAGTAACAGGCATAAATACAGCGTCAATCTGTAGAAAGTCTAGAGAACTTCCTTCTTCTTTGCCTCTTTCTACGGCGCGATAGCCCTTACCTTTTTCGACTCGAAATTCCATTTCCAAGCTCGTCCCCTCAGCAATAGTAGCTACATACTGGTTAGAGTCAACTGTTTCTACTCCTTCAGGTAGGGTAAACTGAGCTGCGGTAACAGTTCCAGGGCCAGTAGCTACTAAACGACCTATTTCAGGCTGATTACTATAACTTTTGAGGACAATTTCTTTCATGTTGAGAATAATCTCTAGAACGTCCTCTCTAACCCCCTCAATGGTGGCAAATTCATGGGTTGCAAACCCAAAGCGATGTTCTTGCTTACTCTCATCTTTTGCCATTCCGCCACCAATACGGATTGCGGTAACGGCAGCCCCTTCCAAGTTTGACAATAAGACTCTCCTTAGAGCATTGCCTAAAGTTGTACCCTGTCCTCTATCTAGAGGTTCTAGGACAAACTTGCTATATTGATGCTGGTTTTTTAAGGTTTTAGATTCTACGCACTCAATTTGAAATTGTGCCACAGGCTGCTTTCTCTCCTACTTCGACAAGCGATCTGGTAAATCGAGATAAAATAACTGCTCTATCCAGTCGCAACTATAATAATTGCTAACTTTGGGTTATACTCTACGTCTTTTGGGCGGACGACAGCCATTATGAGGAATTGGAGTAACATCACGAATTAGTGTAATTTCCAATCCTGCACCCTGTAAGGCTCTGATGGCTGTTTCGCGACCAGCACCTGGACCGCTAACCATAACCTCTATTTGGCGCATTCCCTGATCCATTGCTCTTCTTCCTGCGCTATCTGCCGCTGTTTGAGCCGCAAAAGGAGTACCTTTTTTTGCTCCTTTAAAACCGCTTGCTCCAGCAGAAGACCAAGAAATTACATCTCCTCTGGTGTCAGAGATAGTAACAATGGTGTTGTTGAATGTGGACTGAATATGAGCCACCCCATTGGGAACGTTCTTTTTATTTTTCTTTGCGCCGCTTCTTCTTTTTGGTTGCGCCATTTTAATTGCTTGTGTTTTCTACTTAACTTGTATAGTTTAAAAACTAATTATTTTTTACCAGGAGCTTTCTTCTTACCAGCTACAGTTAGCCTTCTACCTCTTCTGGTACGAGCATTGGTTCGAGTTCTTTGTCCCCTTAAAGGTAAACCCATGCGATGGCGACGACCACGGTATGTACCGATGTCAGCCAAGCGTTTGATGTTCATTGCTTCCCAACGTCTCAAGTCGCCTTCAACTTGATAGTTATCTTCAATGTAAGTTCTTAGTTTAGTAACATCTTCGTCTGATAAGTCGCGAACTCTAGTATCTGGATTAACTCCAGTTTCGGCGATCGCTTTTTGCGCTCGCGATAAACCTACACCAAAGATGTACGTTAGTCCAATTTCTATACGCTTATCACGAGGAAGATCTACGCCAGAAATCCGTGCCACGTTTTTACTCCCTTTTTGCTGTTTTAGTTGTTTTGTCTAGTGCTATGCCAATTTTTAGAATCGGCTGCTTTGTAAATTAATAACCAAGTAGTAGACAATTATCCTTGGCGTTGTTTATGCTTAGGGTTGCTGCTACAAATTACCATTACCCGACCGCGCCTTTTGATAACGCGGCACTTTTCACACATTCTTTTGACTGATGGTCTAACTTTCATGCCTTATCCTGGCCATATTGCAAGCCTATTATTATATCTATAAATTAGTTTCTACGTCAAATCGTAGATGATGTCTAAGAACAAAGTGTTTACTTGTTTTTGAGACGATAAGTTATCCTTCCTTTAGTCAAGTCATAGGGCGTTAATTCCACTTTTACTCGATCTCCTGGTAGGATTTTGATGTAATTGCGTCTAATCTTTCCCGATATATGAGCTAGTACGTTGAAGCCGTTATCAAGATCGACGCGAAACATCGCATTAGGAAGAGATTCTGTTACAGTCCCTTCCATTTCAATTAAGTCTTGTTTAGCCAATGTTTATCTTCTCCCCTATGAAATGATGAATAGTTAACGGCAACTCACCCCATTCATCGGTTTATCCAGCAAATTATTGATAGAGCATTTTCAATCTTACCTTTTTTGGCTATACTAGAGCGACCAGAATCAGACAATCAGTTTTCGCGAATCAATCAAGCGATCGCCGCGCTCAACGACTCACTAACTTCTTCCATTGATTTGTTGCCATCAATAGTCTGCAAAGTTTCTTTGTCTTGATAAAAGTTGATTACGGGTACTGTGTCTTGATGATAAACTTCCAAGCGACGGCGGATGGTAGACTCGTTATCATCTTTACGCTTTCTAGTTAGCAATCTCTCTACTAAAACCTCATCTGGCACTTCAAGGTTTAGCACACAGTCTGCACTTTGGTTTAGTTCAGACAGTAATTTTTCTAGAAAAACAGCCTGGTTTACATTTCGGGGAAAACCATCTAAAATCCAACCATTCCCCGCATCTTCGTAAGATAAACGGTCTTGAATCAAGCTAAGAATTAGGGCGTCGGGAACTAACTCCCCTCTATCCATATAATCTTTCGCCTGTTTGCCTAGTGGCGTTTGGTTGGTGACGGCAGCTCTCAAAATGTCTCCAGTGGAGATGTGAGGAATCTGATGATTTTCCGAAAGAACTTGTGCTTGAGTTCCTTTGCCTGCACCAGGAGGACCAAGGAATATTAATCGCTTCGCCATATCAATCTATAAAACCGCTATACGGTCAGCTATAAGCTATAAGTCTTTACGATAGGGACAATAAGTTAGTAGTAATACGCTAGCATTAGTAGCGGCGAACTTTACGCCTCAATGCCCGTTGTAAGCTATAAGCTAATTAAGAAAGTATCTAAATTTAACCGTCTTACTGCCCATAGCTTAGAACTTAAAGCTGTTTTGAAATTAGAATTTAATTAGGCGAGTCTTTCAATTTTAGAATCGCCAGTTTGTGAAGCTGAGCTTCTGCTTGTGCATTCCTTCATAACGTTGAGAAATAACGTAGGTTTGGATTTGTTTGGCCGTGTCAATTGCCACACCAACTAAGATTAGTAAAGAAGTTGCACCAAAACCACTAAATACGGTAGTACCTGCGGGTATAGCGCTTTCTACTAGAGTCGGGACAGTAGCTACCAGACCTAAAAATATCGCTCCCAAAAGAGTTAAACGATTAAGAACTTTTTCTAGATAAGCACTTGTTGCTTTTCCTGGTCTAATACCTGGAATAGATGCGCCCATTTTTTTTAAGTTTTGGGACATATCAACAGGATTAACAATCAGAGAAGCGTAAAAGTAGCTAAAGAATAAAATCAAAACCAGATAAACTATCACATAAGCTGGTCTTCCTGGCTGAATTGCTACTGCAATCTGGTTAAATACATTTTGAACTGCGCTATTACCAGGTAAGAAGCCTATAAGCTGCGCTGGCAAAAACAATACGGAAGAAGCAAAAATAATTGGCATTACGCCGCCTTGATTTAGTCTCAAAGGAAGATAATTACTTCTTTCACGATATACCCTTCTGCCTACCTGACGGCGAGCAGAAATAATTGGAATACGACGAGTACCTTCTTGAATAAACACAATTCCCACAATCATAGTCAGAAAGACCAGCAGGAGAACTATAACTTGAGCGATCGCTTCTCTACCGCCAGTTTGAGCGTATTCCACCGTATTTCCTAAAGTTCTGGGTAATACTGCCACAATATTGACAAAAATCAACAGTGAAGCCCCATTACCAATGCCTTTTTCGGTAATTAACTCTGAAATCCACATAACAAACATAGAGCCAGCCGTTAGAGCAAGCACTGTTTCGCCAATTGGGAAAATACTTCTTTCGATGATGCCATTATTAACCAAAAGCCCCAGAGTAATACCAAAACTTTGAATAATCGCCCCACCCAAAGCTACATAACGAGTAATTTGGGAAATCTTACGTCTCCCCGCCTCACCTTCGTTTTTTTGCAGATCCTCAAGAGAGGGGATTGCAGTAGCTAACAACTGCATAATGATAGAAGCATTAATAAAGGGCAAAATGCCTAGGGCAAAAATACCCAAAGCAGAGATACCACCACCTGTAAAGATGTCTAAAAATCCAACGATGGAAGCATTTCCTGAATTGCCAATAAAATTACCAAAGACCTCTCGGTCAATTCCTGGGACAGGGATAAATACCCCTAATCTCACTAATATTAGAAGACCAACGGTTACAAGCAGTCTGCCACGAAGACCTGCTGCTTGAGCCATTTGTAAAAAAGTCTCCTGTGCTGATGGAGTTTTTTCTCTAACCATGCAGGTTTACCTCTTATATACTTGGTATTAAATAAGTTATTTACGAAGAAATCTTATATAAACTTAATCTTATACCTTCGTTACTTATGATATACCAATCGGGTTGCTTGCTTACTTCGCAATAACTTCACAACTGCCACCTGCCGCCTCTATTTTTTGAGCTGCACTTTTAGTAAAAGCTGCTGCTTTAACATTTAATGCTACGGTTAGCTCTCCGTTACCCAATATTTTTAAAGGCCCATCATTACTAGTCACAATGCCGTTTTCCATTAAGGAAGACAGAGTCACTTCTGTACTAGCATCTAGGGAACTTAATGACTCCACGTTGATGGTAGTGTAGTGCTTTTGATTAACTAGGGTAAAGTGCTTAAGTTTAGGAACTCGGCGATAAAGAGGCATTTGACCACCTTCAAAACCAGCTTTTGTTCCTGTACCAGAACGAGATTTTAGGCCGCGCATACCAAAGCCACAGCTAGCTCCTTGACCTGCTGCGATACCTCGACCAACTCTACGTCTGCGTCTTTTTGACCCTTCTTTCGGGCTAAGGTTATTCAATTTCATTGTGATAAATGCTCAATGACTACGTACATGCGGACAAGTCCTTTGTCGAAGGAGGATAAATGTTTAATGATTAAGCGTATAGTTGTTCTAGAGGAATATCTCTTTCTCGTGCGACTTCAGCTAAAGTACGAAGGCTAGATAGAGCGTCAATAGCTGCTCTAGCATTGTTTAAAGGGCTGTTTGAACCAAGCTGTTTTGCTAAAATATTTTTAACTCCAGCCAGCTCAAGTACGGTACGTACTGCACCACCAGCAATTACACCAGTACCAGGGGCAGCGGGGCGCATAAATACTTTTGCACCGCCAGCAACGCCATTGGCTACGTGGACAATCGAACTGGCTTTGGTTAGGGATACTTCTACTAATTGTTTTTTAGCATCAGCAACGCCCTTACGAACAGCACCGATTACATCAGCAGCTTTTCCTACACCTACACCTACCTGACCTTTTTCGTTACCGACAACGACAATTGCACGGAAACTGAGTTTTTTACCACCCTTAACTACTTTGCTGACTCGGCGAATTTGAACTACTCGCTCTTGCCAAGCTGAGTCTTTATCCTTAGCGCGACCTTTTTTGCGCGACTTATTATTAGATTTAGCCATAGTTATTACTTTGTATATTTTGCTCTAGAAGTCCAAGCCAGCTTCGCGGGCTGCATCTGCCAAGGCTTTAACTCGACCATGATAAAGATTACCACCGCGATCGAATACTACTTTTGCTACTCCTTTTTCTTTTGCTCTTTGGGCAATTAATTTGCCTACTTCAGCAGACACATCACAGGTAGCACCAGAAGTTGTTTTTTCCACATTAAAGTCTGATGCTGCTGCTAGGGTATGCTGTGCCACATCGTCAATAACTTGGGCATAAATATGATTGTTGGAACGGAAAACACACAAACGAGGACGTTCGGGAGTACCGCTTACTTTTTTGCGTACCCGTCGATGACGGCGTTTTACTGATTCTTTGCGTGAAAGCTTCATGATTTCTACTTACCTGTCTTACCAGCCTTGCGTCTTACCTGTTCGTCAAAGTAGCGTATTCCCTTTCCTTTATAAGGTTCGGGAGGTCTAACTGCTCTGATTCTAGCGGCTACGTTGCCGACTATTTCTTTACTGATGCCACTGATGACAACTTCAGTGTTTCTGTTTTCTACAGCTACATCAATACCGTCAGGCATTTCCATTTCAACGGGCTTGCTGTAACCAACGTTGAGGGTTAATTTTTTACCTTGGGCCTGCGCTCTGTAACCAACACCTTGAATTGATAGACGCTTTTGGAATCCTTTGGACACTCCGTCTACCATATTGGCGACAAGGGTACGGCAAAGACCATGACGTTGACGACCAATACGAGAGCCATTGGTAGGATTTACGACGATGGTATCTCCTTCTTGCTTAACTTCAATCGGCTGGGGAATTTCTCGCTCAAGAGTCCCTTTTGGCCCTTTGATGGTTATGTGTTGTCCTGAGATCTGCGCGGTTACTTTATCAGGAATCGGGATAGGCAATTTGCCAATACGAGACATTTTTTAGTCCTCCTGTTTGATTACCAGACGTAACAGAGGATCTCACCACCAACACCTTGGCTGCGAGCTTCTCTATCTGTCATTACTCCACGGGAAGTGGAAACGATCGCAATACCAATACCACCAAGGACGCGGGGAATGTCTTTTTTACGAGAGTATACCCGTAGTCCTGGCTTGCCGACTCTTTTGAGAGTGCTGATGATTGGCTGACGATTTCTTCCCTTATACTTGAGAGAAATTACAATGAATTTTTGGGGGATTTCTCCGGTTTCTTCAAAGCTCTCAATAAACCCTTCACTTTGCAGTACTTGAGCGATCGCTCTTGTCATACGAGGGGAAGGGACTTGGGTAGTTTTATGCTTGACCATACAGGCATTACGGATGCGGGTCAGCATTTC
>CAKZYI010000493.1 GCA_937884735.1 uncultured Pleurocapsa sp. | reverse complement strand
AAATTAAATTAGAACTCGATTGTTTCAGTTACTACGTAGTCTTGGAGTTGGTTTGCCTGTGTGGAGAGAATATCAGCTAGTGGGTTTGTGCGAACAATGGGCTTTGGGGATGGATTGGAACGATCTTTGCGAAAGCGTTAGTCTTGCAGAGGGAGATATTGTGAGAATGTTACGGCGTACTGTAGATGTGTTGTCTCAAATTCCCCAAATTCCCAATATTTCTTCTACCCTGTCTGATAATGCCAGGGATGCGGGGGCAATGATGAAGCGGTTTCCAATTTAAGTTCTTTTTTAATAGTTAATTAAGGTCGAGCTTTTATGATGTTTTTACTTGTTTTGGAGTGAAAATGAATAAAATCTATCAGTTGCTCTTTACTTTTGATTCAAACCTATCCAGTAAAAGATCTCGTATTTGGCTTGCGATCGCCATAGCATTTTCTTTACTGTATAGTTTTATAATTTTAAGAAAGGCTTTTGACGATCCTTATACAGCAAGAGATGATGCCAGACAGCACGTATTTTGGATGCGTCGGTTTTTAGATCGGGAACTTTTTCCCAACGATCTAATTGCCGATTATTTTCAATCTGTTGCTCCTTTAGGTTACAAATTGGTTTATGCAATACCCGCTCAATTAAAAATCGATCCTTTATTCTTCAGCAAAATATTACCAGGAATTTTAGGATTAATTACAATTTACTATAGCTTTGCCGTCACAATAGAGCTCTTGCCAATTCCATTTGCAGGATTTGTCAGCGCACTTTTGCTCAATCAAAATTTATGGTTGCAAAATACTTTGGTTTCAGGAACTCCGAAGGCTTTTGCAATTCCGTTATTATTGGCATTTTTATATTACTTTTTAAAGCAATCTTTATTAGGAATAAGCCTCTCAATTATTTTGTGTGGATTGTTTTATCCTTCTTTAATTTTTATTTGTTCGGGATTGTTAGTTGTTCAATTATTGCAGTTTAAAAATGGTTTTTTGGGTTTAGAAAAGCAGAATAAAAGAGCTATATTATTTCACGTTTCTGGGCTATTTGTCGCTTTTATAGTGTTATTGCCCTTCGCTATTTCATGTTCGCAATATGCTCCTATTATTACTGTAGATTTGGCTCGTAAATTACCAGATTTTGCTGTTGGTGGTCGCTCGTTTTTTTTCAATAATGAAAATCCTTGGAATTTTTGGTTTAATGGCAGTCGTAGTGGTATTAGGCTAGCTTCTGCTCTTACACCTCCTTTGACTTACTCGGCTTTCTTTTTACCTCTATTAGTGAAATTTTCTCATGTATTTACTTTAAGCAAGGAAATATCATCTAAAACGAAAGTATTGTGGCAATTAATTTTAGCTGCTTTAATGATGCTTTTGATTGCTCATTTATTGTAGTTTAAGCTACATCTTCCTAGTCGCTATACTCAAAATCCTTTTTGAATAGTTTTTGAGAATGGGGGAGGTATTAGCAGCACCATTATCATTAATTCTTGGTTTAAACAGATGCTAAACAACAATAAAAGTATTTTTTACCAAAAAATAGGGGCTTTTATTTGCATATTACTCATAGCAGTATCCTTAATTTATTATCCACATAGGAAAAAAAGCTTTAGCAAAAATAAGTTTCAAATCGGTCAAGCGATCGAGCTATATGAATTTCTTCAAAAACAACCAAAAGATATCATGGTTGCTTCTCTAATTCCTGAAGCCGATAATTTACCTACTTTTGCCCAACGTTCAATCTTGGTTAGCAAAGAATATGCCATCCCTTATCATGTAGGATATTATTTTCCTTTTCGTCAAAAAGCGATCAATTTAATTGAAGCTCAATATAGCAATGATGTTACTGCGATCAAGCAATTTATTCACCAATATAATGTAGATTTTTTCTTATTAGAGCAGGATATTTTTACTCCCGAATATATAGAAAGAAATTCTTGGATTAAACAGCACCAACCAGTAGCTAATAATGTTATTACTAATCTCAAAAAAGGAAATTCACCTGCTTTAAAAGTTTATCAGGATAGTTGTTCTGCATTTAGGATCAATAAATACAATTTAATTAATGCCAGTTGCATTTTGGATAATATCAAAACAACAAATTGATCTCTTCTCAAAAAAAGACTTGATAAAAACCAAACAATTAATTATTAAATATCTAATCTTGACGCTGTAAGCCATATAAGACAGAACCAACTAATCCTACTTGGGGATTTAATACAATGTGGACGGGGATTTCTTCAATTAAAGTACCTACTCTACCTTTATCCTTAAAAGCATTTAAAAACTTACCATCTTGCATCAAAGGTAAGATTTTACCAGCAATTCCTCCTGCAATATAAATGCCTCCATAAGAAAGCAACTTAAGAGCCAAATTGCCTGTTTCTGCACCATAAGCCTCGATAAAAATCTCGATCGCTTTTTCACAAAGGCGATCGCTTTGCTTGAATGCGGCTTGAGAGATAATTGCCGCAGGATCGACAGTTTTCTTTTGCTCTTCCTCCCAAAATCTGATTTTTTCACCAATTTCAGCAGATTCTGGTGCAAAATTGGTATCCCGTAAAAACTGATAAATCGAAGCAATTCCTAGACCAGATACCACTCTTTCTACGGAAATATGATCGACTTTAAGTTCAACCTGCAAATATTTTAACAATTCTGTCTCCAAATCATTGCGAGGAGCAAAATCTGCATGTCCACCTTCGCTAGCAAAAATTTGATACTTCTTACCTTGGGGAATCAAAAAAGCCTCTCCCAATCCCGTTCCTGCACCAATTACAGCAATGGGAGCATCTTCCCTAGCTTCTCCAGCTTGCAAGGTATGAACATCGAAATCTTTTAACCCCAAAATGCCAAAGCTATTAGCAGCAAAATCATTAATTAGGCTAACTCTAGGAATATCTAATTCTAATTCCAAACGCTTCGTATCTAGTACCCAATGAAGATTAGTCAAAAGACAGGTATTATTTACTACTGGTCCAGCGATCGCAAAACATGCCACTTGGGGATGCAAATATTTATCATCTCCCATAAACTCTTCCACCATCGGTACGAGATCGGGAAAATTGGCACTGATATATTGAGCTTCCTTAACAGTTTTAAAAGTCTTTTCTGTCAGGGTAACTTCCGTGACTTCCACCAGACGTAAAATCGTCTTTGTCCCGCCAATATCCCCAGCTAGTAAAAACATAATTTGTTTGTTTCTATCTATTTTTTATCAATTTCAATGGCGCAATCGTTTCAAATAAACTAGATCGCATCTTGCGGTTTCTACACCACTAGCAGGTTGGTAGCCATTATGTTCGTACAATCTTACTGCCTCTTTTAAGATAGTTGCAGTCTCAATCCAAATTTCTTGATAATCCTTAATAGCGATCGCGATTTCCAACTGCTCTAATAAATATACACCCAATCCTTGCCCTCGAACTTTTGGCAACAGATACATTTTGCGAATCTCGACTGCATTTTGTCCTCTAGCTATGGGTTGATATGCAGCCGTACCCACAATTTTCCCTTCTCTTTCTACTACCCAAAACTCTCCCCCCAGCTCCAAATAAGCTGACTCCACCTCAATTACATCCCGATCCGCCTCTTCAGGCTGCCAAGACAAACCATATTCCTCTAGCACCTGCCGAATCACCCCCGCGGCAGCATCGCAATCTTTTGGTTGCCAATCCCTAATAATAAAACCTTTATATATTTTCTTCCCTTCTTCCTTCTTTTTCATCCCTTATCCCTTAACTATGCACCCTAGGTTCGTGATGCAGAGTAGATAAAATTTGGCTTTCATATTCTCCCAACTCTGCCAAACGTCGTCCCACAGTAGAGCGATCGCTATAATGTTCTGCCAATACCCAGTAGATGCCGTAATGACGAGCTTCTGATGCCATTAAACTGCGATAAAACTTGCCTAATTCTGGATCGGGACAATATTCACCAATCAAACCCAATCTTTCGTGAGAACGGGCTTCAATGATGGCTGACAACAGCAAAGAATCTATCAAACGATCTGGTTCACAGTGGCGAACTTGAGATTTTAATTTAGTAAAATAAGGAGGAGAATTGAGGGGTGCAAGGGGTATATCGCGTTTTTCCAACCACTGGTTGACTAATTCAAAATGCTCCAATTCTTCTCGTGCGATCGCCGTTAGCTGGCGAACTAATTTATGATGAGAAGGGTAGCGAAACATGAGGTTGATTGCTACTCCTGCTGCTTTGCGTTCGCAATGGGAATGATCTAGTAATACCGTATCTAGATTAGCGATCGCCTGTTCAATCCACGCAGGATTAGATGGCTGTTGCAAAATTTTGATAGTGGCACTTATTTTTCCAGAAGCTACCCGATTTATCATTGTCCTCCTATACTAAATAACGTTTATTTTACTGATCGATTCAACATTTTAGATCGTAGATATAGTGATTCCTGGCAATAAATAGGGAATACTTACTAGTAAGTTAACAATTTACTTCTATTATCATAAGAATTCATCGAGCAGTAGAAAGAATTGTAAAGGATGCACATAGTCAAATCATCTAACATGAGCCACAATCGTCGAATTGTCATTGGTGACGTACACGGACACTATGACACTTTAGTTGCATTATTAGATTCTATTTCACCCACTATCAACGATGAAGTCTACTTTTTAGGAGATTTAATCGATCGCGGTCCCAAAAGCGCGCAGGTGGTCGATTTGGTGATGCGAAATAAGTTTAAGTGTCTTCGTGGAAACCATGAAGAGATGATGCTCGATGTAGTTGGTAGCGGGGAAGTATCAATCGAACTATATCAAGGTTGGCTGTATAGTGGTGGTCACGCTACGGTAGCTAGTTACGACAGCAAAATTCCTCAAGATCATATCGACTGGATGAAAAGTTTGCCTTTGTATTGTGACTTGGGTGACTACTGGTTAGTTCATGCAGGGGTTAATCCTAGTATTCCTCTTCAACAACAAGGTGCAGAACAATTTTGCTGGATTAGAGAAGATTTCCACGCCAACAGTAAAGCATTTTTCAAAGATAAGCTGATTGTTACAGGACATACTATTACTTTTACTCTCCCAGGAGTCCAATCAGGACAAATTGCGGCGGGGAAAGGATGGTTAGATATTGAAACAGGCGCATATCATCACAATAGTGGTTGGATGACTGCTCTAGATCTAAATCAGCAAAAAGTGTATCAAGCAAATACCTTTGATGGTCGTATTCGTATTTTACCTTTAAGAAAAGCGATCGCCAAAGTTGATTCTTCCAAAATTATGTCTCGTAGAATGCGCAAAAGAGCGTAAATTTAAGGAACGAGGAACGAGGAATGAGGAATAAGGAAAATTAATAAGATAAAAGCGATCGCTTTTTATTTAAGGCGATCGCTTTTGTCGATCAAATGTTTAATATTCAATGTCCAAATGATAAATGTTTAAAGGTATTTACCTTCTGTTTCAGGGCTTTCCATGCGAGGTAATCCCATACTATAGTTACGGACTCTAGCACCCAAATTGTAGTTAATTTCTCCTCCAAGTAATAGAGCGCGGATAAAGTGTTCCAAGTCTGAACCTACACGACGCAAATTATATTCATTCAAGTCTTCGCCGTTGTTCTCTTCTACTAGCTCATCAAACTTTCGGTATACCTTTTGTAGGGCATCTTCGCTCCAGTTAAACTCATTATCGGGATCGATATCCAAAGTCAAAACGTTTTCGCTCTCGATCAACTCGTTATTTTTGACTTCTGCGCTGTAAATGCGAACGTGACGGGTAGTAGATTTGACAAGCATATTTAGTACTTTTTATAAATTATTATATAAGGTTATCAAAGCTCTTTAGACTACGGCAGGGAGTAATAAGCATATTTACTTATTACTTATTACTCATTACTCATTGCGAGACAAAACCGTTGCCCTAAAGGATTTCTTTCAGTCTCGGAAGTTCCCTTCGTTGTCCTAAAGGATACCGCGACCCATAAGGTTATTGTCGAGGGTACTTATTTATAGGCTTTAATGCACTCTTCAACCAAAGGTTTAACTGCGTCTACATCTTTCCAACCAAGAATTTCAGTTTCTTTCTTTTCTAGATTCTTATAAGTTCTAAAAAATTCGGCAATCTCTTCCAAACGGTGAGGAGCAACGTCTTTAAGAGAATGAACTTCGTTGTAGCGGGGATCTTCTGCGGGAACACAGAGAATTTTTTCATCGCGATCGCCACCATCGATCATTTCTAACATACCAATAGGTCTTGCTGCAATCACACAACCAGGGAAAGTAGGCTCATCCATCATTACCATTCCATCTAGAGGATCGCCATCATCTGCTAGGGTGTTGGGAACAAAACCATAGTCAAAAGGATATTGTACTGAAGCAAATAGTACGCGATCTAAAGCGAAAGCGTTCATATCTTTGTCAAATTCATATTTATTTTTGCTTCCGCCAGGAATTTCTATTAGAACGTTGATTACGCCAGATTCAGGCTGTGCTGGAATTAAAGATAAGTCCATGATTTTTCTCTCCTAAATAATAAATAAGTTAACTAAAACAATGATTTTTATTAAATTGGCTTTAAGCTTTGAGCTAAAAAAGATCGAATTTGCAGAAGAAATTTAAAACATTTTCTAACTGGCTTATAGCTGGGGCGAAGCCCTTTTATACCTAGATGAAGCAATTCGTCTGAGGTTGACGATTGATTGAAGTATCATAAAACTTAATAAAACCGCCATGAAGCATTCTACCTGATCGCGCCACAAATTCTAGACTCAATTAATTGTTGATTTCCTTAGATGGCAATTAAACCAAGGGCAATTGATACGATCGCACCAATAACTGTATTGATAAAGTTAACTAAATCGTTGGTTAACCATGTAAAACGAGATTCTAATGTTGCACCAATCAGACTTTCTACGGTAGTAGCAATAAAAGCAGCGATCGCACACCACAAAATACCAATCGGGCTAATCATCCCAATCCCCCAAGCAATAACGGCTAGCACAATCGATCCAGCCACCCCAGCCAATGTTCCTTCAAGGCTAACTGCGCCTTCTGTACCTCTGGGTACTGGTTTGAGGGTAGTTATTAAATAAGTTGTTTTACCGTAGGCTTTACCCACTTCACTGGCGGTAGTGTCGGAAATCTTGGTGCAAAAGCTGGCTACATAACCTAGAACAAATACTGTTTTTAAAGATTCGGGAACAAATAATATTGCGATCGCACATATCGTTGCAGCAGCAGCCGAACCCCACACATTCCCCGCTCCTCGAACCCCCGAACGATCTTCAGCTATACCTTCAGCTTCGTTTAGTTCAATGCCTACAAAAGTTATGGCTGAACCCCAAAGGAAAAAAAACATTACAACTAAATAGCCACGCCATCCCAGAGTGCCCCAGACTATTACCCCTAAAATCAAAGCATTGAGGTATCCATAGGGAGTTAAAAGCTTTTTAGGCAAAAACCAAGCAATTCCCAGCAAAAAAGCATTTACAGCAAAAGCGATCGTCCAGGGATTAGATAAAGTGAGATAATCAAACATTTTAAAGATTTGAGTAAAAAATATTTTGTCTTAAGCTTATCAATCCGCGATGCTTGATAATAAAAGATTGTTAATTGAGTCGAATGTAATTTATGTCCCTTTCCAAATCAGAAGCAAAGCAATTATTAGAAAGAATGATCTTCGACGATCAAGCACCAAGAGAATGGGTAGAAGATGTTTGGGGGATTACGCCAATT
>CAKZYI010000492.1 GCA_937884735.1 uncultured Pleurocapsa sp. | reverse complement strand
ACTTTAGAACTAGGCAATGGTAGCACTATCTCTACCGAAGCAGCAGAAGCGGGTAACGGAGGAAATATTAATCTCGATACCAATTTTATCTTTGCCTATCCCAATCAAAACAACGATATCATCGCCAATGCAGGAACGGGAAGCGGCGGTAATATTAATATCACCACAGACTTTTTATTCGGGCTTGAAGAACGAGCTTTAAACCCTTTTACTAACGATCTTAACGCTAGTTCCCAAACTTTTGGTGCAGATGGCGCGATCGCAATTGATACCCCAGATGTCGATCCCAACTCTGGTATTTTTCAGTTACCTGATGTTCCTGTGGATGCAGCAGCAATCTTGGCTCAAGATGTGTGCAAATTTGAAGATGAAAAAATTGCTCGCGGTAGCTCTTTTATTATTACAGGGCGTGGTGGTTTGACCCCAACCTCGACGGAACCTATAGTCAATTTAGATCGGGTAGTGGGATGGGCAAATCGAGATGATATTCAAGTCAGTAAGGATGGTGCAGTCGGTATAGTTCAACGTTCGGTAGATGATACGCTAAAAAACAAACATCCTGTAATCGAACAATCTCAAGGATGGATAACTACCTCCGATGGAAGCGTTTGGCTGGTGGCAAATTCGACAGAAACTATTCCCCAAAATGCCAGAATTGTACATCCTGATTGCGATACTAGGTGATAAGATTACCAACGGTCAGAGCAGCCTCCATCTTTTTAAGACTGACTGCATAAGTATCTAATTTTTATTTTTCAGACTATAGCAATCCTATTTGAGACGTAAAAATTATTAGTCTTGAATGTCATTTTGTCCTTTTGTCCTTTGTCCTTTGTTACTAGGTATTTTTATAAATGATTAATGAAAAATATAAAATTTTTTGCTAAACATAAGAAAAAATTAAATAAATTCTATCCGATTATACTAGCAATTATCATCACAATTATCTTAATTCAACAGCCTAAAAATGTTTGGGGATTTGATAATAAATCAATTAATCAAATTGAAATTGAGGCAGAACGTTTATATCAACAAAACAACTATCCTGAAGCGATCGCAACCTTGAAAATTGCTATTCAACAATATCAAGCCCAGGGCAACAGGATAGAAACAGTTATTGCGACTCGCAATCTAGCCTTAATCTATCAGCAACTAGGAAATTGGCAACAGGCAACCACAACTTTAGAGCAAGCAGAAAAAATTATTTCAACAATCGATAATCAGTCCGAACGCAGTCAATTGTTGGCTCAGGTTTTGGAAGTAAAAGGACAAGTAGAATTATCTTTAGGGCGATCGCAAAATGCTCTGGATACTTGGAAAAAAGCGACTGCTCTTTATCAACAACAGCAAAACATTACAGGTGTAACTCAAAGTACCATTTATCAGGCTTATGCCTTACAAGCATTGGGTTTATATTCCCAAAGCATTAAAACCCTAACTACCATCAACGAGCAGCTTCAACACAAACCCGACAATCTTGTTAAGGCGAAATCATTACTCAGTTTGGGCAATGTTTTAGATCGAGTAGGAAAATATCAATTAGCTCAGGATACATTAGCATCAGGGTTAAATATTGCTCAAAAAACTGAAGATAAAACAATTATCGCTGAAACTATACTTAGTTTGGGTCATAACGCTAGATTACAAGACCAACCTGAAGTAGCCTTAGATTTTTATCAACAAGCAAGTAATTTATCGCCTTCTGCAAATATAAAATTAAAAGTTAAGCTAGCCCGAATGCAGATTTTAATAGAGCAAAGCGATAAGCCTACCCTAAAGGGTACACCTTCGGATAACGGCATGGCTCCGCTACGCACATTAGCGATCAATGAAGGGAAACAGATCAAGCAGCTATTAACTAAACTTCCTCCCCAACAAACAACCATTCAAGGACAAATAAGTCTTGCTCGTAATCTAATACAGCTAGAAACCAACCCCAGACAGATCGCCAAATTTTTGGCTAACTCAATCGAACAAGCTCGTAGCCTAGACATCAAGAGAAATGAAGCCGAAGCATTGGGAGTTTTGGGCAATCTTTACGAACGTCACCAAAAATGGCAAGAAGCATCACAAATAACCGAACAGGCATTAATGGTAGCCCAAAGTATTAATGCCCCAGAATTAACCTATCAATGGCAATGGCAGTTAGGTAGAATACTCAAAGCTCAAGGTGAATCAGATAAAGCGATCATTGCATATACCCAAGCTACCAATAATTTACAATCCCTCAGAAGCGATCTTGTCGCCATTAGCTCCGATATACAATTTTCCTTCCAAGAAAAAATCGAGCCAGTCTACCGAGAATTAACCGCTTTGTTGTTAGAGCCTGGGGCAAATCAAGTCCGCCTAAAGCAAGCCAGGACAGTAATAGAATCTCTTCAGGTAGCCAAATTAGACAATTTCTTCCGCGATGCTTGTTTAGATACGCAACCATCTCAAATAGATACCATAGATCCCCAAGCTGCGGTTATTTATACCATTATTTTAGGCGATCGCTTAGAAGTAGTTGCTGCGATCGCAGATCGACCATTACGTCACTACAGGCAAGGTTTACCACCATCAGAAATAGAAATAATTATTTCTTCTGCCCAAAGTCAACTAACAGAACCCCGTCGATTGAATTTACAATTACTACAGCAGGCTTATGATTGGCTTATTCGTCCAGTTGAAGCTGACTTAAATCAAAACCAAATCAAAACCATAGTCTTTGTCCCTGATGGAATTTTACGCAATCTTCCTCCTGCTACTCTCCACGATGGCAAACAATATTTAGTCGAAAAATATGCCGTAGCAATTGCTCCTAGTTTACAGCTAACTCAACTGCAAACTCCAGACAGCGACTCTCAGGACATACTGTTAGCAGGGCTTTCCCAATCTCGTCAGGGATTTGCTAGTCTACCAGGAGTTAAACAAGAAATCGAACAGATCGCCCCTTTATTTACTTCTAGGGTGTTGCTCAACAACAGTTTTACCGAACTAAATTTCAATCGCTCTACGAGTCAGACTCCTTTTCGTGTAGTTCATTTAGCAACTCACGGTCAATTTAGCTCCAATGCAGAGGATACCTTCATCTTAACCTGGGACAATCGCATCAATATTGATGAGCTAAATAGTCTACTGCGAGGGGATAGCAAACAATTACGTCCAATTGATTTACTGGTACTTAGTGCTTGTGAGACAGCTACAGGCGATCGCACGGCAACTTTGGGATTAGCAGGAATTGCCGTGCGTGCGGGAGCTAAAAGTACCATAGCTTCTTTATGGCCAGTTAGCGATCTTGCAACCGTTACTTTGATGACCAATTTTTATCAGAAATTATCCCAGGGAAATATAACCAAAGCAGAAGCATTAAGACAGGCTCAAATATCAGTTCTCAAGCAGGATATTTTTGATCATCCTTTTTTTTGGTCGGCATTTATTTTAGTCGGAAATTGGCAATAAATATTCAAAATGTTTAATAATTAACAAACTAATTATTTCGGTTATTAACCAATAATTTAGTGTCTAAAACATAAGGCTTTGCCATGTTAGACTGCTGAATTAAATCTTGCCATCCTAATTCTTTTAACAGTAGATTCCATGCTGTTTCTATCTGTTTATTGTTTGGTTCAGCAATGCGATATTGGGCTAGTTCGCTTAAAGCATCGTATAATAATTCGTGTTCTAGGTAAACTTGATATCTTTTTTGTTTGGGAGTAATAGATAGCTGATTTTGCAGTAGAGAATTTGTTGGTAAACGAGATAACCATCCTGACAAAGCAATTAAAGAATCTTCTTTTGTTTGGGGACAACTAACTTCTAAACTCCAAATATAGTTAGTATTTAAAGCTAAAGTATTTATTTCATTTTGAGGTAAAGCAATTCCCTTAATAGTTGATTTACCTCTTGTTGGGACAATCTGATTGTATATCTCTTTCCCAGTTTCTAACTCTTCTAGCACGAACTTAATATTAGTCTTTGGAGCGATACCGTGGGGTATATGAAACCAAAAAGTAGGATAGGCAGACGAAGTAAACTCCCTATTCCTATTTCCTAATAAGTAGACAATTTTTTGATTGTTTACACTACATATATTATCTCGAAGATGATTATCCCTAGTCCCCCCAGCCGAAAAATCTTCTTCAGGAGTCCCCGTATCTGGAGCTTGTGGTAAAGCACGCTCTCTTTTTTTTGCCTCTTCTGTATTTCCAAGTGCAGGATACAATAATGCAGATAACAAGAAACTTAAAAAGGCTAGATACCTTACACTGCTCCGCAAATTTCTCATCATGTGATTAATATCATTGTCAATTTTTTTATAAAACATATTGCAGATATGGAGATTTATTGATAGAAATCTCACGAGCAAAAACATATCACCAACTGTATGGTATCAGTGAAATATCTTTGACTGTAGGATATATTCTTATTCTGTAATGTTGAGTACTTAATAGGGCGTTGGTGATTTATCGTATGACGTATATGCGAAGAGGTATCC
>CAKZYI010000491.1 GCA_937884735.1 uncultured Pleurocapsa sp. | reverse complement strand
TTTTATATTCTCTAGCGTCTACATCCAATTGATTTATTATTGGTTTTTTTTTTTTTTATTTTTTGTGGGTTCTTTCTTTGTACCGCCCCCACAGGGTTATTATGGGTAACATCAACTTTGCCATTATGTTTTGCCTGTTGCATATATTGGAATGCCGAAATTGCTTTTTCAATTGGAAATGTTTTGTAGGGTAAAGGTTTTAATTCTTCTGTAGTAAATCGGTCGATTAACTTGGTTAAAAGAGATTGAATTACAGCGGGTTGTTGTTGTGCAGTACTAAATAAATCTATTGGAGAATAAGATACATCTGGTTTTACTTTAGCAACTTCTGCTCTATTCCAGATATTCCGTTTACCTATTTCTAAAAAATGCCCGCTGTCTTTTAAAATTGACAGGCTGCGATCAATATATTCCCCAGACAAAGAGTTGAAAACGATATCTACTCCTTCACCGCCAGTTAACTGCATTATTTCATCAGCGAAATCTAAATTACGGGAGTTCATAACGTGCTTGATTCCCAATGCGCGTAAAAACTCCCATTTACTGGGGCTAGCTGTCGCAAAGATTTCCATTCCTGCAAGCTGGGCGATTTGCACCGCAGCCATTCCCGTACCCCCCGCAGCCGAATGAATTAATATTTTTGGATGAAAATTAGAGCGAATGCCCTTCGGGTTCGACACTTTTCTCAAGTCGACAAAGGACTTGTCCGCATGTGACCCGCCCAACGAAAGTGTCGAACCATTCTCCCCTACGGTGGTTTCCAATGCGAAGGCTGCAGTTAAAAAATTAGCAGGAATAGTCACAGCCTCTTCCCAGTTTAGGTTATTTGGTTTCTTGACTACCATCATGTGATCGACGGTAACGTATTGATTAAAGCTACCTGTGGCTAGGGCTATAACTTTATCTGCGATCGCAAAATTAGCAACATCTTTTCCTACTGCTACAATCTCGCCAGCACATTCCACACCAAACCAATCTTTTTCAAAGGGAAGTAAACATAATGTATCTAAAACATCGATGAAATTAAGTCCAGTTGCTTTTACTTTTATCTCAATTTCATTTGCTAGAGGTTTACGGCGTTGTAGAGGAGTTAGCTGTAAGTTTTGAGGTGTACCTTTATTAGTAATACTCAGTTGATATGGTTTGTTTTTAGGTAAAGTTAAAAACTTTGATTCTGACTGATAGCGAGTCAAACGAGCAACCTTTCGTTTACCATTACGCCAAATTATTTGTTCCCTTCGAGAATCGGATTCTATTTCGCTAATTAAGCTCTCGACTTGTTGTTTTATATCGGCTAATGGGTCTAAATCGATGCAGCAGCAATTTAGTTCAGGATATTCTAAGTTAATTACTTTAGTTAAACCATGTAGGGATGATTGACTTAATCCAGCAATGTTTATTTTTTCTTCTAAACCAATTGCACCTCTGGTAACTAGATATAAACTTGTTTTAGTAGTACTGTATTTAATTAATGTTTGAGCTAAGTATAATGCTGCATCGCTGTTGTTAGTAATATTTAATTCTAAATTATCGCGATCGCTATCTAAACTCTGAAGATAAATAAAGCGATCGCATTTTATTTCCTGTTGCTGTAAGTTTTCAAATAGAAGATTATAGCTATTACGATCTAAAAGATTTATTTGATAGCTGGTTTCCGATATTTGCCTGAATTCTGTTCCAGAAGTTACTATGGTGTAACTGCGATCGCTTTTAATTAAATAGTTACTTAATTCTGTACCTATTCCCTGTTTATCGGCAAAGATTAAATAATGTTGGCGATCGATATTCTTATTACTAGCTTGAGCAATAATTACTTCTTGTTGGAAGGACGAAGAGCTATTATTCTCTATTGTAAAATCTTCATTTAATAATAGCTTTTCCCATTTATTCGCAGATATTAAGGGATAGTTAGCTCTTAACTGTTTATCAACAAATTTCCACCAGCCTTCTGTCATCCCAAAAGTTAAATCGAACCAACGAATAGGTTCCGTACCTTCAACTAAAATAAGTAATCCTTTGGGTGCTAAGAACTTTCTAGTATTAGCTAAAGTCTGTTTTAAATTTGCTGTAGCATGAAGTACATTAGCAGCAATAATAATATCATAGGTTTCTGGATATTGAGACGCTTTTGATATATCTAGCAATTCATATTTAACAAAGTCATATTGTTTGAATTTATCTTTAGCTTTAGCTAGAAATAAAGGAGATAAATCGCTAAAAGTATACTCAGTATTTTGCGAATTTAGCTTAGGTAAGATATAAGCTGTTGTTCCTCCAGTACCTGCACCTATTTCTAATATTCTGATAGTTTTATTTTGAGGGCGATCGATTAAAGCCTGCTCGATAGCTTCAACAACCACGGTATTAGTAACTTTTGCACCAGGAGAATCTTGATAAAGGTTAGTGGTGGTGCTTAAATCTCCTCCAGGAAAAAGTAACTCTTTAGGATCGATATTTCCACTCAATACTTTATCTAAATGTGATGCGCATCTGTGTAGTAAATCTAGTTCGGCTTGGGCTTGAGGATATTGTTCTAATAGTTGTTGCTGCTGTTTATTCGTATTTACGATATCGGGGACTTTTATTACTTGCCAAATATCACGATCTGATTCTAAAATACCTGTTTCAGTTAATATATCTAAAAGTCTCGACCACAAGCATTCATGTTCTTCGAGAATACTAAACTGTTCCACACTGGGACTTAATAGCTGCCCTATTTCAAAATCAACTCCTAATTTAATTAAGGCGTTGACTATATAGTAGACGCTAATTTTTTCTAGTTCTGATAAGAGTTTGAGATAATTATCAAAATCGGTATTATTAGTTAATTCGCTAAACTTATACTTGGCTTTTTTCTGAAGTTCGGTTAAAGATATAAAACTATTATCTTTCTTGCTGTTAATATAACTATCTCGCCATTCTACTTGATAAAGCCAGTCATCTATATTTATATTCTGACGATTGAATAAATTAGCTTGAGTCGCTTTAATCTTGACTCCAGTAATTACAGCAATTGTCTCTTCTTTATCAACTATCTCAAAATCTATAGTATAAATCCCAGAATTATAGTTTACTAATCTGGCATAACTCCAAACTTCACTTAAATTATTTTGTTTGGTATTAAAAACTATTTTCTCGATCGCAATAGGCAAATACATCCGATCGCTATCATCATCTATTGCAGCACCACCCACTTGTAGACAAGCATCTAACAATACAGGATGAATAATATAATTAGCTGCATCTGGAACTAGATTAGCTGGTAGTTCTATTTTGCCTAATGCGCGATTGTCTGAAGAATATAATTGTGCAATCGCTCTAAAACGATTGCCATATTCTAAACCTCTATTAGCCAAGTCCTGATAATATTTATTTAAGTCAACTTCGCGATCGATTTCTTGTCTATGTTGAGTTAAATCAAAACTACTTGACTCTACAGAACTTTTCCTTACCTTTCCTTGGCTATGTTTAACCCAGTCAGAATTATTATCTAAACTAAGAATCTCAAAGCTGGGTGAGTTTAGATTGTCTTCTACATTTAATACAAACTGAATTTCTGTCGCTGATTCAGACAATATTAATGGCTGCTGGAAGTCAATATTACTTAATTCAAAAATATCGGTATTTAAAGCTTCTTCACCTGCCTTTAATACCATTTCAATATAGCCCGCACTAGGAAAGATAAACTGTTGCTTAACTTGATGTTCTATAAGATATGCAGGAGCATTTGCAGATAATTTATTTTGCCAAATTCTTGTATGACATTTCGCTAATTTTATTTCATTACCCAGTAGATGTGTGACCTGGTTCGTATCTACAATATTGTTTTTCTTTTTGTTACCAGATAACCAATATTCCTGTCTTTTAAAAGGATAGGTTGGTAACGGTAATATCTGTCTTTTGTCTGGGTAAAAACTAGCCCAATCAAAATTAATATTATTAGTATAAAGACTTGCTACAGTTGATAAAAGCGATCGCCAGTCAGATTGTCCATAACGCAAGCTTGGCAGCCATAATAAATTATTGTTATTAAGGCATAATCGCCCCATCCCTAATAAAATTGGTTTTGAACCTATTTCCAAGAAAACATTACATTTCAATTGGGCTAAAGTTTTCATTCCCGCAGCAAAACGGACAGGTTTACAGATATGTTCGATCCAATATTGAGGGGTAGCAATAGAATTATTGATTTTTTCTCCAGTGACATTAGAAACAAAGGGAATCTGTGGTGGTGAATAACTCACCGACTCGGCTACTTTAGTAAAAGCAGGTAAAATTGACTCCATTAACGGGGAATGAAAAGCATGAGATACCTCTAGCTTAGTAGTTTTAATCTTGTTGTTTTTAAAGACTGCGATCGCCTGTTCAATAGCTGCGATTTCCCCTGAAATTACAGTATTTTCGTGGGTATTGATAGCTGCAATACTAACTGTTCCCGATATATTCTTAATTACACTATTCACATCTGCTTCACTAGCCTGAATTGCATATATTTCTCCGTTTGGAGGTAATTCTTGCATCAGTTTTCCACGGTTAGCAACCAGCTTAATAGCCTCTTCAAGACTAAATACACCTGCAATAGTTGCAGCGACAAATTCGCCAATACTATGTCCCGTTACTACATCGGGTTTTATCCCCCAAGACATCCACATTTGAGCTAAAGCATATTCAATAGTGAAGATAGCAGGTTGGGTATATCTAGTTTCATTGATAGTTGAACGTTTAGGCTGGGTAACGGGTAACGGGTAACGGGTAAAGGTTTCTACCCTTTTGCCTTGGGTAAAAATTATTTCTTTTAAAGATGTGTCGAGATACTTATCGAAGAGTTGGAAACAGCGATCGCAATTTTCTCTAAATACAGGTTGGGTATCATATAGTTCTTTACCCATGTCAATATACTGCGATCCTTGTCCTGTGAAAAGAAAAGCAATTTTTTGATTGTTTTGCAGTGTAGATTCGGTATAAATTCCCGCAGTTTCTTGCGCGTTATTAAATGCGGTTAACTGACTATTTAATTCTTCTATACTTTCCGTTACAATCGCTAGACGATGTTCAAAATGCGATCGCTTTACACTAGCTGTATAACAAATATCTTCTATGGAAACAGAAAAAGATAAATAGTTTTGATATTGTTTGGCTAAATCTTGGAGTGCTAGTCTATTTTTTGCCGATAAAACTAGCAAATGTAATTTTTCCTTCCTCTGCTTCCTCTGCTCCCTCTGCTCCTCCGCTTCCCTAACTAAATTATTTAAACCACCCACAATTACATGAGCATTTGTTCCGCTAAAGCCAAATGAACTTATCCCAGCAAAACGAGGCTGGTTTTGTTTCCAGTT
>CAKZYI010000490.1 GCA_937884735.1 uncultured Pleurocapsa sp. | reverse complement strand
CTGTATGCACCGTCGTAAACTCTATCAAGGCTCGCCCTCGACTACTCTCACTCCCGAAAATCTCTTACAAGTATACGGTTCTTTAGTTAGTCCTACCTGTCACCATCATGAACCCAAACGACTTCCTGAATCTTTTTAGTTTACCCTTCATGCAACGGGCGGTAATGGGTGGTGTACTGCTGGGTATTTTAGGAGGAATTTTGGGCAGTTTTCTCATCTTGCGTCGTCTCTCTTTATTTGGGGATACGGTAGGACATTCGGCAATGCTAGGTGTGGTTTTAGCTGCTTTATTAGAACTTCCTACGACTTGGACGCTAGTTGGTTTTACTGTTGCTTTTGGCTTGGGAGTTATTTACTTAATTGACTAAACCGATTTGGGTAGCGACACGGTTTTGTGTATTTCCCTATCGGGTTCGATCGCTTTAGGTACGATTGGCTTTAGCTATCTAAAAGGATATCGGGGTCATTTATTATCGATTTTGTTCGGAGATATTTTAGCGATCAGCAATAGGGATTTAATTTTTATATTTATACTCTTAGTTATAACTTTGGCCTGGATAATTATCAGTTTACCAGAGCAAATATTACTCACCCTGAACAACGATTTAGCCATAGTAAAAGGCGTACCCGTTCGCAGCCATCGCTATTTTTTCATCGTGCTTTTAGCAATAACTATTGCCCTCACTATTCGAGCAGTTGGTATCTTATTAGTTAATGGTTTTCTTGTAATTCCTGCTGCTTCTGCCAGATTAATTTGGCAGCAGTTTGTCCCATTTTTAGCTTCTGCTGCGGGGATAGGTGCATTTAGTGGAGTAATGGGAATGGTCATTTCTGGCGCGATCGATCTGCCCAGTGGTCCTAGTATTGTTTTAGTTCAGCTATTTGGGTTTTTGGTAGTGGCTTTATGGTGTCGGCGGGGTTAATTAAACTAAAAAATGAAAATATCGAAACCTGAAAATAGTAATTCAGAAAATGATTAAGCGATCGCCCGAAAGTTTGTAAAGTAGATATATGGTACGATTGCCCTAACTATCTAAGCAGAATGAATCGCGAAAAACTAATTAAAAAACGTGAGGCTTTGAAAGTCAAACGGTCGCTCGAAAATCGTCTTAAGCGTATTAACGACCTAATCAAATATCTCGATTGGAATAGCATTGAATATTGCATCCATATCAATTGTGAAAAAGTAACTAAAGTCCTGTCTACCTATCCAGCACAATTTTCAGGTCTCGATTGGGACAAAATTTCAAACTCGGAAAAAGTCACTTACGATGACCTTACTGAAAGAAATAAAATCATTGCAACTATCATTACACAGAATTTAGATGCATCGGATACTGTCTTTGTAACCTGGAGTGATGGCTACAAACCCATATTGGAAATAGCTGCCAATCTAGCAGCAGAAAATTCAAGTATTATGGCTGATGAAGACTTCGACATGTGGGTGTTGAATTTAGAAAAAGAATTCTGTCTCGAACACCACCACGAAGGATATGTAGCTTGGACTATTGCATCATAATAAGCACATGCTGCGATTGCCTAAAATTTTAAAACAGTTAGAAAAGCGATCGTTCTTTGTCTATGCAATTGAAATTAACAACTAATATAACAAAGCTATATTTAATGAATTATTATCATGATGGTAACTTAAAAATGGGCTATTACTCTGATTCTGCAGCAGAGCTAAAAAAAGGTACTGGTGTAGCTATTGTTTCTCTGGGTGCAGAGCGAGTAATCTCTTATCGAAGCAAGCTTGACCCAGAGTATAAAGTCAAGTATGGGTTAGAAAATGGTGCATTGCTCTATATGGGAAATGATGTACAAGAACAATGGATGCACGCAATTCCTAAAGCCAAAAATGTAGAAACAAGAATTAGCTTGACTTTTAGGCAGATTATTTAAAATTACTATTGAACCAAATATTGTGATCGCATCCTAAATGAAAAAATTATCCGATCGCCAAACTGGGTTTAACAATTGCTATCATTATCAAAAAGATAATTGAATGTATTTATAATGCGATCACCTGTTACAAAAACTCTAATAAATTTAGAAACCAGACAATTAATAAACTTAGATTAAGGTTGTATATATAAAATTTAAAAATATATCAAAACTTGCTGTAATTATTATCGATGCTTCCCGAAAAACTCCAATCGATCGACTGTCGCAATGAAGTAGAAATGGAAGTTTTTGGTGCAAAACTGTTGCAGCAAGCTACTCTCTCGGTCGGAATTGAGCTACTTCACTATCATCATTTGCCAACTGAATTACCAAAGAGTGCATCTCAACAGCATTTGATTTTAATTAATACTGAAGTTTCTCCCAAGACTTATGTCGAACAGGTAACAGAAGGAAAGATTCAAAAGACAGAGATGAAACTAGAGGATGTAATGGTCATTCCCGCTCAAATAGAAGCAAGTGCGCGCTGGAATCGATCGCATTCTTATTTAGCATTATGTCTCGATCCTATTGCACTAACACAACAAGTTGGCAACATTATCAGAGGATATTCGGTGGAGTTGTTACCGCAGTTTGCCGTATCCGCTTCTCTAATACGCAGTATTGCATTATCCCTGCAGCAAGAGTTATCAAATCCTGGTTTTGGCGGACAGTTATATCTAGATTCTTTACTAACAACTCTCTGCACGCACTTGCTACGACATTATTCCACTCAGCAATTAGTTCAAATTGGAGCTAGTAACTTATCTCCCAGTATCTTGAATCTGATTAAGGAATATATCGAAATACATTTAGCTGAAAATTTATCCCTGACACAGTTAGCTAACATTGCTCGAATTAGCCCTAACTATTTTGCGACTCAGTTTAAACAATCGATGAGAATTACACCCCATCAATATGTAATTCAACGAAGAATCGAGCGAGCCAAACAGCTAATAATTGCGCGCCAAGGAACTATCTCAGAAATCGCTAATTCAGTAGGATTTGCCGATCAGAGCCAGATTACTCGTCATTTCAAACGTTTAATTGGCACTACACCCAAGAAGTTTTGGCAACAACAGTAAGAATCTGCTAAAAATTAGAGAAATATTCAATACAATTACCATCTTGCTTGGCTTTAATAGACAAAACTTCTCGATTTAGTCTAATAAAACCAGAATGACTGTTAATCCCGAATCTCATTTACCAGCTTTAAAAATAACCCCTCAAGGGAAAAAGATAATCGATTATCTAGCGATTGCCACCCTAGCATTGCCTTTATTTCTCGATAGCTTGACTTATATTCTGATTAACTTAACCGATACTTGGTTTGTCGGACGAATTTCTACCGATGCTACGGCTGCGGTGGGGGCGATTAATTGGTTGATGTTTGTCTGGGTGATGATTTTGGCTTGTATTGGGGTTGCAGTGCAAACAAAAGCCGCCCAAGCCTACGGTAGTAGCAATTTAACTAAGGCAGCAAGAATGGCTTGGATGGGAATTTGGGCTGCGGGATTACCCATTCCTTTTTATAGTTTTTTGGCGACTCAGGGAGCGGTTTTCCTTGTACCGTTTGGTTTGGAATCTCAGGTTGAATCTTTGGCACTATTGTATTGGTTTCCCAGAATGCTGGGAGGCTCGATAGTGGTTGCGGAGTGGACATTAAGAGGTTTTTTTAATGCTATTAATCGTACCCGCGTAGCCTTTATTGTTAGTGCTGTTGTTTGCCTGGTGAATCCCATCTTAAATCAGCTATTTATCTTTGAATGGGGATGGGGCATTGCTGGTGTAGGTTGGGCAACAACAACTTCTCAAGCGATCGCTTTACTAATTTTATTCTGGCTCTTTCTACAGCCCAAAATGCGCCAGATCTATCGCACTCATAACACTTGGTATCCCAATCTCAAAGAAATTTGGCAGATAACCCGCATGGGGGTATTTACAGGCTTATTTATGGCAGTAGATTTGATTGCCCTGGCATTTTTTCAAATGATGCAGGTTGAATTGGGAGTTGCTCCTGGTGCAGCGACGCAAATTGTGATGGCTCTACTGGCTTTTGCCTACCAACCGATAGTTGGTTTTGGCGAAGCAGGAATTATTTTAGTTGGGCAATCATTAGGTGCGGGCGATCGCATTTGGGCAAAACGAGTCGGTAATGGGATTATTCGTTTGTCTGTTGTTTATATGGTAGTTTTTGGCTTGGGTTTGGCAATTGTTGGCAAGTGGGCAATTGTTCCTTTTGTAAATACTAGCAATCCTCATGCAGCAGAAGTCATGGAGATCGCACCTAAATTACTTTGGATCGCTGCTAGCTATCAGTTTTTTCATGCTTTAGTAATTGCTTCAACCTTTTGTTTGCAAGGAGCAGAAGACCTAGAATTTCCTGCCCTAGTTGGTTTGGTGGTTTCTTTGCTGGGCTTTGTTCCCCTGGCACATATGCTCTCTTTCACAGATCGAGGTGGTTTTATTGACTTTCTACCTGGGCTTGGCTTTGGAGTTTGGGGTGGCTGGTTTGCTTACGCTCTTTATATGGTTATATTAGGTCTAATTTTATGGACGCGTTGGCGATCTGACGCATGGGTTAATTAAAAGCCGTAGGGCAAAGTGAAATTAAGATAATTTTCTAAATCACCTGATCGAGATTGCATTTATTTTCTGCAAGCTAGTTTTTTTTATTAAAAAGGTTATTGAATATAAGTATAGTGCGATCACATAATTGTAAAACTATAAAATTCCAGTAACTCAACATACTATCGATTAAGATGTCAGATTATAGATATATAGTATCTAAAAAATGAAAAAATGAAACTACAAGTAATTTTAGAACCCAGTGATGAAGAGTGATATACCGTCTTCGTACCTGCCTTACCTGGTTGTATTAGTGAGGGGAATAATATTGATGAGGCTTTAGCTAATATCACTGAAGCGATCAAACTGTATCTCGAACCACTAGAAGAAGCCACTGATAACAAAGATGCTATTGTTCGAGAATTAGTTATATGAGCAAAGTTCCCAGTCTTTTCTATAGTATTTTATACTTGGAATTTTGACGATTAAGATGAAGTCAATTTATATTGGCGATGCCGATCGCAAACAAAAAAAATCACCCAATCGCCAAACTAGGTTTAACAATTGCTGGCACGATACGTTGACACGCCATTTTCCCACCGCCGATATTTCTGGCAACAGGACCAATTCGTAAGGCAGCCAAACCACCCATAATAAAAAAGTTGGACTTGGGCAGACGTAGATGTTCGTCTAGTACGGGTAAGCCATTAACTATTTCTGTGGGATAAGCTTCTAGTACGTCTTGTAATAAAGGATGCTCGGTAACATCAAATCTCGTACCAGTAGCTAACCAAATACGGTTAACTTGATGTTTGCATCCAATGTGACAATTAACTTGCCAGAAGTTATCTTGCCAATGTGCACCGCTGACTTGACAGCATTCATTAATGCTTACTTTCCCTTCCTTGACTGCTTGGTTTAATTGCAGCATCATATCTGGAGTCATCGAACCCCCATTACGGGCTTCTTGTATTTGCCGACTGCGTTCGTACCAATTGGTTTCCGCGTGAAAATCCTTGAGATATTTTGGTCCTAACCAACCAGGATCGGCATCAAAGACTTTTGACTGTAACTGTTTTCTGGTCATCAAGGTAACAGTCGCACCAAGGTTTATTGCACCTTTAGCTAAATGTCCGCT
>CAKZYI010000489.1 GCA_937884735.1 uncultured Pleurocapsa sp. | reverse complement strand
GTGGCATATGCTTGCAATATCCTTTAGAAAACTATGCCCCTTTCTTTTGGTTTCGCTTGCCTGAGAGGGAAGTTACGTCAGGACATGGGGAGGTCGTAACAAAAGTAGAGCTAAATCACCAATTTTTAGGCTAACGTTTGCTTATGATGTTTAATCTAATTCACACTGGGCGTACTATTATTAACAAATGACAAAAATAAAAAAAGTGACTTAATTTATCGTCTGGGTTCTACGCTTGGAAAATCGTAAATATGTTGCAGCTTGTTTCTTTTAAAAAGTTGAATTGCCAATGGTCTAAAATTCCCGTCAGCTATCGAGGTGGGTTGATTTTGGCAATACCCGCAGTCTGCATTATTGCTATTTTAGTCGCCTGGAGCGAGTTACGACAAGATGCGATCGCAGCTCATCGAGAAATAGATCGTAGCGAATCAACTTTAATTGAAACTAACAGTCTACTACAGTTAATTTCTAGTGCGGAAACTGGTGTTCAGAGCTATGTAATTACCAAACAAGCTAATTTTCTCGAACCCTACAACAAAGCCGTTATCGATCTAGCTGATTGTTTAGAAAAGCTAGAGGATTTGCAACAGAATACTCCTAGACAAGAAGATGTCCGAGAAATTACCACCCTAGTCGAGGAAGAACTAGATTTGTTAGCTGAAATCCTGGCTCTTACTCAAACGCAAAATGCTGCTCCTGATGTGAATGTTCTCCTTAACCAGAGCAAGAATAAAATAAACAGGATAGGCATCATCACAAATGCTTTTAGAGCCGAAGCGAGGGAGATATTAAGCACGCGACGGCACAATCTCTTCGATATAAGGGAAACTACCAACATAGCCTTTTGGTCTGCTGCTGTGGTTAGCCTGTTAAGTTTTTTAGCAGCCTTGTATTTATTTAATTTATTGGAACGAGAATTGAATAATAAACAGGAGGATTTGCGATCGCGTGCCTCAGAACTTACAGATCTCAATTACGTTTTGGCTACTACCAATAATACTCTAGAAGAAAGTAATCTAGAGCTAGATCGCTTCTGTTATATAGTATCTCACGACCTCAAAGCACCACTACGGGGAATTAGGAATCTTTCTGAATGGATTGAAGAAGATTTGGCAGACAAACTAACCAAAGATAATCAAAAATATTTCCATTTGCAAAGAGAACGAATTGGACGGATGGAAAATTTGATTGACGGGCTATTGCAGTATGCCCGCGTAGGCAGAAAAGATGGGACTGTAGAAACAGTTGATGTCCGACAGCTATTATCTGAGGTAATCGATTCGATCGCTCCGCCCCCAGAATTCACAATCGCAATTTCCGATCAAATGCCGATTATTACTACACAACGTCTGTATTTAGAACAAGTTTTTAGTAATTTGATTAGCAACGGTATCAAGCACCATCCTCGTTTAGATGGTAAGATCACAATATCAGTGCGAGAGCAAGAAAGTTTTTACGAATTTACTATAGCTGATGATGGTGCGGGCATTGCACCTATGTCTCAAAAGAGAGTTTTTGATATTTTTAGTACTTTGGATCGAGGCGAAAATAAATCAAATACAGGAGTTGGATTGGCGATAGTTAAAAAGATTGTAGAAGAGCGTGGTGGCAAAATTACCCTAGAATCTGAAGAGGGAAAGGGAGCAAGTTTTTGCTTTCAATGGATTAAATAGATAGATTGCTTTACTTGAATTAACTTTATTTAAACCTAATAGTTGCCATGATTTCAAGATGTAATATTACTCTAAAAAAGACGTAATAACAATAATAATAAAAAACGTTTTTTTTCTATAATATAAGAAATTCGTCAATTTATAAAAAAACGACTCGACAATAGCATATCACTTCACGCAAATATGAAAGTTCAACCATCTGTTTTAGTTCATTTAGGTTTTGGTAAATATGTCCGTAGCGATCGCGTTACTGCTTTAGTGCCTGTAGAAGAGGATAGAGGCCCAGGAAAGCGCACTTTTGTCCATATTGAGGGGGAAGACAATCCCGTTACTGCTTCTCGTTCTGAGGCTACTATCGTGCGGGATTTGGTGGGGGAACCAAAAGAGATTACTCAATCTCGCCTCCAGCAAGAGATTTTGCAAGATTTACTGGCAGATCTTTCTCAAGTAAACGGTACAGTACGCCGTATTAGCAGAGATGAGGGTAAACTAGACCTTGATCGCTTAGAACAGCGTATCCGTCAGGTAGTAGACGAAGAATAGTTTTTGTTGGGGCGAATAAAATATCCGCCCCAGGGTTATATTATTCGGTCAAACCGCCAAACGCACCTTTAAGAGCTGCGATCGCATCATCGGCTGCACCCCAGATATTGGCTTCTGGCTCTTTGCCTACAAGCTGGCGCACACCATAAAAATACATTATGGTTTTTAATTGTTCTTGGTGAGCACGGTTTTTAAAGTTTACTTTATTGATAGGATCGATTGCTTTTTGCAATACACCATCCGTTGCTTGGGCTGCTTTGTGAATCAACAAGCCTGTCATTACTAGCTGATGTTTCAAGCCTTCGTGCTGCATGATTTTTTCATACAAATCCAGATGGCTGCCTGACATTATTTCTTCAATCTGACTTACCATATTAGTGACTGTATCACTGGGTTGAGAAGACATTTCTAATTCAGTAATTGCTGTCTCAATTGCAGATATACTTTTTTGATCGTCTTCTAACATATCGGTAATAGAATCAGTTACCTTTTGTTCACCTTTAGTTGCTTCCAACAACTTTTGTTCGTTGGATATCATCAAGTTTTGTAGAGCTTTTAGATCTGCAAGCTTAGTTGCGATCGCATTCTTTTTTGTAGCTTCTAGAGTAGATGCCATATTTTTTACTCCTATTTTATATGCTGACTATTTATATTATTATTCTGATATTTATTAATCATAAAAACATCTGGCTTATGATTGATATTGCTCGGAAAATATAAATAATTAATTTGATATAGCAATTCTATTTGAGTTATGAAAAATATTAGTTTTGAATGTCATTATTCATTAGTCTTTTGTTATTAGTTATTTTCATGAATGATCCCAGACTGCTATATATTCAATAGCTATTATTTTATTTTTGATGTTTTCTGACGTGTTAAAGGTAGCTTATACCAAGGTAAATAGGGATACTGATGATGTTCCCAATGATAGCCAAAATGATAACAGGTAATAAAAGACCAAAATACTGAATAATTGCTGCTTCTGGCGCGATGGAGATTTTCATGTTCCCCATTTTGTTGGCGATGAGGTAAAAAGATTCCAAAAGTATATAACAGTAGAGAACTAAATAAAAATGGCATTAAGCAAAACAAAAAAGGCAGCTATGGCACGTGACATGGTCT